>JAOPVG010000152.1 GCA_025966255.1 Jatrophihabitans sp. | reverse complement strand
GGCACCGATGACGGCGTCAGTGGCGGGCATGAACTTCACATTACGGTTCCGGTCGGACACCCGACTGGCGTCGAGGCCCTCCGTAACCCAGACTGGGAGCACTCGTTGAGAGGGACAACGGCTGCGTTAAGCTGTTGTCTTATTTGGTTAAGCCTTTTTGTGGCGGTTCGTAGGGAGAGTCAATGCCAGGTCGTCAGGAGCAGTCCGCCGGTCGCCGCGGCGGTCTGCGCTGGTTCGTCGGCGCCTGTGCCCTGGCCCTCGCCGCGACCACGGCCTTTGCGGTGTCCTCCCCCGCAAGCGCGACGGCGACGACCGTCAAGACCCAGCTCTCGCTGTCCGGCCTGGCCAGCGCCGACAACCCGCTCGGCGGCTCGGTGATCGGCATCCACCCCGGCGACTCGGTGAGCTTCACGACGGCCTCAGTGCCCACGGCCGGGCTGAACAAGCTCGGCCTCGGCGACCTCGTGAACGGCCTGCTCAACAGCCTCGTCGGCTTCCAGTCGAGCGCCAACTTCTCGGCCTTCCCCGGCGGCAACAAGGCCACCACGGTCAAGACTTCGAAGGCCGTGTCGTTCACCTTCCCGAATGCCGGCACCTACAACTTCAGCTGGTCGGTGCAGAAGCTCGTCCTCCTCGGCAGCCCGACGACCCTCACGCTCGACGGCAATCAGCTTAAGGGCGCGGGCATCAAGCTCAACGCCTCGAACCAGTACGTCGGCAAGATCGTGGTGGCGGCCAACCCGCCGACGGGCGGCCTGTCCATCCAGCTGCCCGGTGTCAAGGTCGCGCCGAGCCTGCCCGTCGTCGGCCAACTGCCCACCGTGAGCATCCCGGGTGTCACGCTGCCGACCATCCACGCCTCGGTGCCGAACCTGTTGCCCGGCAAGCCGGGGGGCTCCACGTCGAATCCGGCCGGCGGCGGGACGTCCACGCCCGCCTCCAGCTACCACCCGCCGGCGCTGACCGTCCCTGAGCAGGTCGTGCCGCAGGGCGACGGCAACGCGATCTTCGGTGCGGGGGGCGGCGGTTTCAATGCCGGGGCCCTGCCCGGGCCGCAGCTCGGCAACCTGGCGCCGATCAGCGGCTCGACGGCGACTGCATCTGCGCCTCTGACGACCCAGGACAGCGCCGGCAAGAACAAGACCATCGACCTGGCGTCGTCGACCAAGGCGCCGTCCGGTCAGCTGCCGGTGATCCTCGCGATTCTCGCGATCATCGCCCTGGCTCTGGTCGCCGGTACCTACGCCCGGTTGTTCCTCCTGCGCCGCAACGTGTAGCCAGCATCGCGCGGGCCGCGGCGCGGCTGGCGGTCTTCGCGCGAGCGCCACCGCGTTGTGGACGATTTAGAGATCCGCCTGGTGGCCCGGTACTGTGACGGGGTTCGCCTGTCCTGACCCGTTGCCGCCTTGTGCCGCGGGACGTCGCTGACAGCGAGCACCTCCTGCCGCGGACCGTCCGCGGCCGACCAGCCCACAGGAGGAACGGCACACTCATGCGCCATTACGAAGTCATGGTCATCCTTGACCCCACCCTCGAAGAGCGGACGATCGCTCCGTCGCTCGACGCCTTCCTGTCGGTGGTGAAGAAGGACGGCGGCACCGTCGAGAAGGTCGACGTGTGGGGCCGCCGTCGGATGGCCTACGAGATCGACAAGCACGTCGAGGGCATCTACGCCGTCGTCGACCTGCAGGCCAACCCCTCGGCCGTCCAGGAACTGGACCGCCAGCTCAACCTCAACGAGTCGGTGCTGCGGACGAAGGTCCTGCGCCCGGACGAGCGGTAAGCCATGGCCGGGGAAACGATCATTACCGTCGTCGGCAACCTGACCGCCGACCCCGAGCTCCGGTTCACGCCTTCCGGCGCGGCCGTCGCGTCGTTCACGATCGCGTCCACGCCGCGCACGTTCGACCGCAACTCGAACGAGTGGAAGGACGGCGACGCGCTGTTCCTGCGTTGCTCCATCTGGCGCCAGGCGGCCGAGAACGTCGCCGAGTCGCTGCAGCGCGGCATGCGCGTCGTGGCGTCCGGCCGGCTCAAGCAGCGCTCGTACGAGACCCGCGAGGGCGAGAAGCGCACCGTCGTCGAGATGGAGGTCGACGAGGTCGGTCCGTCCCTCAAATACGCCACAGCCAAGGTGAACCGCACCCAGCGCGGCTCGTCCTCCGGCGGCGGCTTCGGCTCGTCCGGCTCGGATTCCGGGTCCGGCGGCGGCGGGGGCAGCAGCAGTGGCGGCAGCGCCGGTGGCGCGTCCGACGACCCGTGGGGCTCCGCGCCTCCGGCCGGCGGCGGCGGCTTTTCCGACGAACCCCCCTTCTAACCGCTTTCAACCCGATCCTGACGCGGTGCGTCGTCACGGCGATGCCGAGCCATCAAGATCCACACATGTGACCTACGGAGACAACGGATATGCCCAAGCCACCCATTCGCAAGCCGAAGAAGAAGTCCAACCCGCTCGCCGCGGCGAAGATCACCTATATCGATTACAAGGACACCAACCTGCTGCGCAAGTTCATCTCCGACCGCGGCAAGATCCGCGCTCGGCGCGTCACCGGTGTCTCCTCGCAGCAGCAGCGGCAGCTCGCCAAGGCGATCAAGAACGCCCGCGAGATGGCGCTGCTGCCGTACACATCGACCGCCCGCTGAGCAGCAAGGAGAACATCGTGAAGCTCATCCTCACCCGTGAGGTCGCGGGACTCGGACTGGCCGGGGATATCGTCGAGGTCGCCGACGGCTACGGCCGCAACTTCCTCGTCCCCCGCGGTGCGGCGATCAACTGGTCCAAGGGTGCCGAGAAGCAGATCGCCCAGATCAAGCGGTCGCGGGACGCCCGCGAGATCCGCGACCTCGGCCACGCCCGCGAGATCAAGGCCGATCTCGAGCGGCTGTCCGTCCACCTCGGTGCCCGCGCCGGCAAGGACGGCCGGCTGTTCGGTTCGATCACCGCGTCCGACGTCGCCTCGGCGGTCAAGGACGCGGGTGGCCCGGTGCTGGACCGCAAGCGGATCCAGATCGACGGCCACATCAAGACGACCGGCACGCACACCGTGACGGTCGATCTGCACCCCGACGTGGTTGCGTCCATCCCGGTCGACGTCCAGCCCGTCTGAGGCTCGGCAGCAGCACACTTTCCGGACCCGGCGACCGTAAGGTCGCCGGGTCCGTTGCATGGGGCGGGTCAATTCCTGAGAACGGCGTCTCGAAATCAATTCCAAACTTTCTTTTGTCCACAGGCTCGGGGCGAAGGACCCTGCGTGATCCGGCGCCTGTAAGCGCATTCAGCAGCGCCGTCCACAGCGCGTCCACACGTCGTCTACAAGCTGACCGGCGATTCCCACAGGACACCTCACAGACGCGTCCACAGCTGGATTTGTCCGCGCGCTCAGGCGGCCCTAACGTCGTCGCTGCCACCGCGTGCACGGCCCCTGAAGCCACCCGATCAAAAAAGTGTCGGACCCTTGAGTAATCGTGCGGGTGTGCGAAATACGGGGTTCTGAATCGGGAGGGGTTCCGCGTCCATGACGTTGGTTGATGATGCGCGCGGTCCGGCCGGGCCAGGCGGGAGCGACTTCGACCGCACCCCGCCGCAGGCGAGCGAGGCGGAGCAGTCCGTCATCGGGGCGATGATGCTGTCCAAGGACGCGATCGCTGACGTCGTCGAGGTCATCCGTCCGGGCGACTTCTACCGGCCGGCGCATCAGCAGGTCTACGACGCGATTCTCAACCTCTACGCCCGCGGCGAGCCGGCCGACGCGGTCACCGTCTCGGCCGAGTTGACCCACGGGGGGCAGCTCGCGCGGATCGGTGGTGCGCCGTACCTGCACACGCTGATCTCGATGGTGCCCACGGCCGCCAACGCCGCGTACTACGCGGCCATCGTTGCCGACCGCGCCACCCTGCGCCGGCTCGTCACCGCGGGCACCCGCATCGTGCAGATGGGCTACGACGCCTCCTCCGGCAACACCGACGTCGTGGGCAGCATCGACGACGTCGTCGACCGCGCACAGGTCGAGATCTACGACGTCACCGAGCGGCGCCTGTCCGACGACTACGTGCACATCGAGACACTGCTGCAGTCGACACTCGACGAGATCGAGAAGATCTCCGCGACGGGCGGCATCGGTACCGGCATCCCCACCGGCTTCCAGCAGCTGGACGAGATCACCAACGGCCTGCACCCCGGCCAAATGATCACCGTCGCCGGCCGTCCAGGTAGTGGCAAGGCCCTCGCGCTCGACACTCCGCTGCCGACGCCCACGGGCTGGACGACGATGGGCGAGGTCCAGGTCGGCGACCTGCTCCTCGGAGTCGACGGACGCCCCACCCGAGTCATCGCGGCGACCGAGGTGATGACCCGCCGTCCCTGCTACGACGTCGAATTCTCCGACGGGACGATCATCACCGCCGATGCCGAACATCAATGGTTGGTCGTGCTCCCCACCTCGGTTCCGGCGTTTGCGATGGCGGGCGGGTCGAGCGCCGCACGACCGTTCGACATAGTCCTCACGACCGAAGATCTCTGGGTCAGCTCCCGCACGGAGTTCGAGGTGCACGACACCGCCTCCGGTGAACTTCGGGTCCGTCAGGTGACACGTGTCCAGTCGGCGGGCTCGGTACCGGTGCGCTGCGTTCAGGTCGACAACGACGACCATCTGTACCTCGCCGGGCCGACCATGATCCCTACGCACAATTCGACAATCGCCTTGGACTTCGCCCGTTCGGCGGCGGTCAAGCATCAGAAGCCGACGGCCATCTTCTCCCTCGAGATGGGCAAGCTCGAGATCATGATGCGGCTCTTCTCGGCTGAGGCCGGGGTGGCGCTGCAGAACATGCGCTCCGGGCACATGAGCGATCAGGACTGGCGGCGCCTCGCGCTGCGCTCGTCGGAGCTGGCCGAGGCGCCGCTGTTCATCGATGACTCGCCGAACCTGACGATGATGGAGATCCGGGCGAAGGCGCGGCGGCTGCGCCAACGCCATGACCTTCAGTTGATCGTCATCGACTACCTGCAGTTGATGACGAGCGGCAAGCGCGTCGAGTCGCGTCAGCAGGAGGTCTCGGAATTCAGCCGGTCGATGAAGCTGCTGGCCAAGGAACTCGACGTCCCGGTGGTCGCGCTGTCGCAGCTCAACCGTGGCCCCGAGCAGCGCACCGACAAGCGCCCGATGCTGTCCGACCTCCGCGAGTCGGGCTGCCTACCGGCGTCGACTCGTGTTTGGCGCGCCGACACCGGCGGTGAGGTGAGCATCGGCGAACTCCACGCTCGCGGCGAACGAGACATCTCGGTGTGGTCCATGGACGCCCGGCTGCGCCTCGTCGCGCGGCCGATGACCCGCGTGTTCTCAACCGGCGTCAAACCGGTGTTCCGGCTGCGGCTCGCTTCGGGCCGGACGGTCGACGCAACGGCGAACCATCCCTTCTACACCTACGACGGCTGGCGCGATCTCGGCGATCTCAAGGTCGGCGAGCGGGTGGCGATCGCGCGCACCGCGCCGGCACCTCGGGTACCGCAACGATGGGACGAACACCGCATCGTCATGCTCGCGCACCTCATCGGTGACGGCTCATTGCTGCGCAACCAGCCGCTGCGCTACGCCAGCGTCGACGAGGCCAACCTCGAGGCCGTCGCCGACGCCGCCAGGGGTTTCGGCATCACTGCGGTGCGCCAGGAATACCCGGCGGCGCGCGCGACGACGCTACGGTTCCCGGCGCCGTATCGCGTCGCGCGAGGGCGGCGCAATCCGATCGTCGCGTGGCTGGACGGGCTCGGGCTGTACGACCTGCGCAGCCACGA
>JAOPVG010000143.1 GCA_025966255.1 Jatrophihabitans sp. | reverse complement strand
TCGTTGACGTGCCGGCCGAGCGTCGCCGACATCGGCACCTTGCGACGCAGCGCGCGGTCGTGGCACAGCCCGACGTCGTCGGAGTGCTCGACCTCGATCATCAGGTGGACGATGCCACTTGGGGTCGGCATGGGGAGGAACGCCAGGCTGTGGTGGCGCGGGTTGCAGCCGAAGAAGCGCAGCCAGGCCGGCGCGCCGTCGGCCGGGCGGCCGACCATCTGCGGCGGCAACCGCATCGAGTCGCGCAGGCGGAAGCCGAGCACGTCGCGGTAGAAGCGCAGCGACGCTTCGTCGTCGGATGTGGACAGCACAACGTGGCCGAGGCCCTGCTCGCCGGTGACGAACTTGTGCCCGTACGGCGACACGACCCGGCGGTGTTCGAGAGCGACACCGTGGAAGATCTCGAGCGTGCTGCCGTGGGGGTCCTCGACCGAGATCAGTCCGTCGACGCGGCGGTCGGCCAGTTCCTCGCCCGTGCCCTCTTTGTACGGGACACCCGCGTTGTCGAGCCGGCCGCGGATGTCGTCGAGGGCGCCGGCGTTGGCGGTCTCCCAGCCGCTCGCGGACAGGTGATCGCGATCGCTCGGCACGATCACGAGACGGGCCGGGAAGTCGTCCATGCGCAGGTAGAGGGCATCAGGGTTCGCGCCCTTGCCCTCGACCAGGCCGAGCACCTTCAAGCCGTACTCGCGCCAGGCACCGACGTCGGTCGCCTCGATGCGCAGGTAGCCGAGCGAGCGGAGTGTCATGCCGTCCCCAGGCTCATGAGGCCGCCAGGAAGGCCGCGGTGAGGTTGTTGAACTCGTCGAACTTCTCCAGCATCGCCCAATGTCCGCAGCCGCCGAAGACGTGCAACTGCGCGCGCGGGATCAACTTGAGTGGCACCAGGGCACCGTCGATGGGATTGACGCGATCCTCGCGTCCCCAGACCAGCAGCACGCGTTGCCGCAGCTTGTACGCGTCGCGCCAGAGCATGGCGTCCTCGGCCGCGCCCGGGCGCATGAACGACGCCCCGAGGGCTTGCATCGACGCGAGGGTCTCGGGGTCGGCCGCGTACTTGTAGCGCTCCGCGACCAGCTCGTCGGTGATCATCGACTTGTCGAACACGAGGGTGCGCAGGAAGTCGGCGAGTTTCTCCGGCGACGGACCGGGCGGAGCGGCGAAGGCATACAGCTTCTTGATGCCCTCGGTCGGGTCGGCGGCGAACACGTTCAGCCCGAGGCCACCGGGGGCCATGAGGACGAGCCGGCCGGCCTGGCCGGGGTGGTCGAGCGCCAGGCGGACCGCGGTACCGCCGCCGAGCGAGTTGCCGACGAAATGCGCCCGCTCGATGCCGAGCAGGACCAGCAGTTCGGACAGGCCGTCGGCGCTGGCCGCAAAGAACTGCTTCTCGAACTCGGTCGGCTTGGACGACTGGCCGAAGCCCACCTGGTCGACGGCCAGCACATGGAATTGCGCGCTGAGCACTCCGAGCGTTCGCCCGAAGTTGGACCAGGCCGACGCACCCGGGCCGCCGCCGTGCAGTAGCACCACCGTCTCGGCGGCTGGATCGCCGGCCTCGTGGTAGTGCAGGCGAAGGCCGGACGGCAGGTCGGCGAACTTGCTCGTGGCGTCCTGGGTCGTCTCCTGCTCGGACGTCAGTGTCATCGGTTCCAGCCCCTGTTCGGTTCGCTCACAACCACGCGTCCTGAACCTTCAGCCCCAGCTCGTACTGGCCGTACATCACCCGTACCTTCTCCGGGTCGTTGATGGCGTGCACGCGGCCGGCGTGCGCGTCGCGCCAGAACCGCTGGATCGGCGTGCCTGACCGCAGTGCCCGGCCGCCGGCGCTCTCGAAGAGCCGGTCGACGGCGGCGATGCCGGCGCCGGTGGCGTTGACCTGGTCGCGGCGCACCCGGACCCGCAGCGACGTCGGGATCCTCTCGCCCCGCGCTATGTAGTCGAGCTCCTCGTCGATGTTGCGCTCGATCAGCAGCACCGCGGCGTCGAGTTGGGCGGCCGAGTCGGCGATACGGATCTGGTTGAACGAGTCGTCGGCCGCCTTGCCGCCGGTCGAGGCGCGCACCCGCTCCTTCGTCCAGCCGACGTAAGCCTCGTAGGCGCCTTGCGCCATACCGAGCACCGGCACCGAGATCGAGCACGAGAACACCGACGCGAACGGCAGCTTGTAGATCGCCGCGTCGTTCAGGGCCTGGCCGGGGCCGTAGCAGCGGCCGGTGTCCATGAAGCTCAGCGTGCGGTACTCGGGGACGAAGACGTCCTTGACGATTATGTCGTTGCTGCCGGTACCGCGCAGGCCGATCGTGTCCCACACGTCGTCGATCTCGTAGTCGGCGCGCGGCAGCAGGAAGGTGCGGAAGTCGACCGGGGTTCCCTCGGGCCCGAGCACAAGGCCGCCGAGGAAGATCCACTGGGCGTGGTCGCAGCCGGAGGAGAAGCTCCAACGACCGCTGAACGTGAAGCCGCCGTCGACCGGGGTGGCGCGGCCCATGGGTGCGTAGGACGAGGAGACGAGGGTGGACGGGTCGTCACCCCACACCTCGTGCTGGGCGCGGTCGTCGTAGATGCCGAGCTGCCACGGGTGTACGCCGAGCACCGACGACACCCAGCCGGTGGATCCGCACGCGCTGCTGATCAAGCGCACGCCGCGGTAGAAGTCGACCGGTGAGGCCTCGATGCCGTCGTAGCGGCGCGGCTGCAGGAGGCGGAAGAACCCGGTGCCCTGCAGGCCCTTGATGCTCTCGTCCGGGATGCGCCGCAGGTCTTCGGTCTCCTGCGCTCGGTCACGCAGAGTAGGCAAGAGCTCACGCACCGCATCCAGGACGCCGGTGGCGGTGAAAGAAGTAGCTGTCATCGTCGTCTCCCGTTGACGGCTCGATCGAGCTCAGTCGATGGGCCAAGACTAGAACAAGTTCTCGTGAGTGTCGAGCAGGTCAGGAGCCCCGGCGAAACCTGCTAGTTACTCGGCAGCGGTGGCGCGTTGCCCGCCATTTCTGTAACGTGTTCCAGTATCGATCCACCCGCTGGAGGGACTCATGCAGGCTAGCGAAAGCAGCGTGCGCAGCATCGACGCCGGTGCGTTGCCCGACCGCTTTGCGCGCGGGTGGCACTGCCTCGGGCTGACCGACGGCTTCCGCGACGGCGAGCCGCATGCCGTACTGGCCTTCGGCACCAAGCTCGTGGTCTTCGCGGGCGAAGACGGCGCGCTGCACGTGCTCGACGGCTACTGCCGGCACATGGGTGGCGACCTCACCCAGGGCACCGTCAAGGACGGCAACATTGCCTGCCCGTTCCATGACTGGCGCTGGTCCCCGGACGGCAAGTGTGTGGGCATCCCCTACGCCAGGCGGGTTCCGCTGCGGGCCCGTACCCGCGCGTGGACCACGCTGGAGAAGAACGGGATGCTCTTCGTCTGGAACGACCCGGAGGGCAACCCACCGACCCCCGATGTCGAGATCCCGACCATCGACGCGGTCGGCTCCGACGACTGGAGCGACTGGATCTGGACGACGCTGTTGATCGAGGGCTCGAACTGCCGCGAGATCATCGACAACGTCGCCGACATGGCGCACTTCTACTACGTGCACTTCGCGTTCCCGACCTACTTCAAGAACGTCTTCGAAGGTCACGTCGCGACACAGTTCATGGAATCGCGCGGCCGTCCCGACATCGGTGCCGGTAGCCAGTACGCCGGCGAGGACAACCTGCTGAAGTCCGAGGCGTCCTACTTCGGGCCGTCGTACATGATCAACTGGCTGTGGAACGACTTCAAGGGCACGGCCATCGAGACCGTGCTGGTGAACTGCCACTATCCGATCGACCAGAACTCCTTCCTGCTGCAGTACGGCGTGATGACCAAGAAGCTGCCGGGCATCGACCGCGAGATGGCCAACAAGATCGCCGGCAAGTTCGCGAAGAGCTTCAAGGTCGGCTTCGAGCAGGACGTCGAGATCTGGAAGAACAAGAGCCGCATCGACAACCCGCTGCTCAGCGAAGAGGACGGGCCGGTCTACCAGCTGCGGCGCTGGTACCAGCAGTTCTACGTCGACGCCGCCGACGTCACCGATGACATGGTTGCGCGATTCGAGTTCGAGATCGATACCTCCCACGCGGTCGACGCCTGGGAGAAGGAGGTCACCGACAACCTCCGCAAGCGCGCCGAGCAGGACGCCGAAGTGCCGAGCGGTTCCACCGCCGAGGCGGCGTCCGAGGCCAAGGCCGCCGAGGCTGAGGCCGGAGTCGCGTAGCGATGGCCACCGACGCACGGCAGCGGGAAACCGCTGCTGACGTGCGGCTCTACGTCGAGATCGGCCTGACGCCGGTCACGTGCAGCACCTGCGGTGTCGAAGCGATGGTCAAGAAGAACAGCCGCCAGCACACCAGCGTGCAATGGACGCCGGTCGCAGTGGCGGCCTGCCCGGAGATCACGGCCGCCCGGGCCGCCGACCCGAACGCGCTGGTGCTCGGCTGCCCCCGGATGCGGGCCAGCATCGAGGACGCGGTCCGGGCCGGCGACCTGGTGGTTCCGGATGCCTGACGGAGCAGGCTCCTTCCGGCTCACGGTGCGCGAGATCATCCGCGAGACCGAGGACGCGTGCTCGATCGTGCTCGAAGCGCCGGCCGACGCCACCACCGAGTTCGGCTACGAGCCGGGCCAGTTCCTGACCCTGCAGCTCCCCCACCCCGAGGGCGCGGTGGCGCGCTGCTACTCGCTGTGCAGCTCTCCGCACGTCGACGACGCCATGCGCATCGCGGTCAAGCGGGTGCGGGAGGGCGTCGGTTCCAACTGGGTCAACGACACGCTTGCCGTTGGTGACGAGGTGGAGTGCCTGCCGCCGGGCGGCGTGTTCACGCCGAAAAACTTCGACGAGGATCTCCTGCTGTTCGCCGGCGGCAGCGGCATCACTCCGGTCCTGTCCATCCTGAAGTCGGCGCTTGCCGTGGGCAGCGGGCAAGTGGTGCTCGTCTACGCGAACCAGCACGAGAAGGCCGTGATCTTCGCCGGACAGTTGCGGGAGCTGGTCGAGCTCTACCCCGAGCGGCTGCACGTGTTGCATTGGCTCGAGTCGGTCCAGGGTCGGCCCAGTCGGGCGCTGCTCAAGGCGTTCGTGGCGCCGTACAGCTCGTACACCGCGTTCGTCTGCGGGCCCAGCCCGTTCATGGAAACGGTCACGCACGCACTGCGGGACTGCGCGGTGCCGCCGGCGCGCATCCACATCGAGAAGTTCCAGTCACTGGCCGAGAACCCGTTCGAGATGACGACGCCGGCCGTGGCCGACGTTGGTGACGGCCCGACCACCGATCTCGAGGTGAACCTCGACGGCGAGACGCACCATTTCGACTGGCCCCGCCAGTCCAAGCTGCTCGACTTCCTGCTCGACAAGGGCCTGAAGGCGCCGTACTCGTGCCGGCAGGGCTTGTGCAGCGCTTGCGCCTGCATCATCGACGAGGGCGAGGTCAAGATGCTGACCAACGAGATCCTGGAGCAGGAGGACCTCGATGAGGGTTACGTCCTCGGCTGCCAGTCGCTGCCGCTCACCGACCGCGTCAAGATCCGCTACTCCTGACGGTCTCGCTCGGTTCAGCCGAGTTGGGCCCGCGCGCCGCACTCGGCGCAGATCCAGACGCCGGCTGCGGCCGTCATCTCTCCGTGGGCGATACAGGTCGGTGCTCCGCCTTCCCCGAGCACGACGTTGCCGAGACCGACATCCCAGCCGCCGTCCACGTCGCGCAGCCCACTCCGTTGCGGACCGGTGTCGCGAGCGAGGTTCACCGCGAGCACTGCGGCGGCCGTCGCCTGCCAGGCCGCGGAGGTTCGTGTCCAGCCGGCGGGGAGGCTGGCCTCGGCTACCGTGACATCGTCGTCGCCCGCTTCGACGACGGCGGTCTGCTCGCTGCCGTCAGTTCGCCGGAAGGTCACTGCGTAGCGACCGGTCCCGGCCAGGGCCTCGATACGGTGCAGGACGGCATCCACGCGACGAGCATGCCTCATGTACGTT
>JAOPVG010000121.1 GCA_025966255.1 Jatrophihabitans sp. | reverse complement strand
TGTTCGGCGCGGTGCCCTCCGACGACGGCGAGTTCCTCAAGGTCGCACAGTCGCGGGCCCTGCACGGCGAGGAAGGGTTCTCGACGCTGGAGCGCGTCGGCGCTCGCCCCACGGCCGAGGTCAACGGCATCGGCGGTGGCTACCAGGGCGCCGGCCACAAGACCATCGTGCCGAGCGACGCCTTCGTGAAGCTGAGCTTCCGGCTCGTCGCAAACCAGGATCCCGCGAAGATCATCAGGGGGGTGGAGCAGTTCGTCTCCGAGCACACGCCGGACGGCATCGTCGCGCACCTCGACTGGGAGGGCGCCGGCGTCCGCGCCTGCCTCGTGCCGCTCGGCACGCCCGCGTACAACGCGCTCACCGAGGCGATCAGCCAGGCCTTCGACGGCGCACAGGTCCTACCCACGCGCGAGGGTGGGAGCGGCCCGGAAGCCGGCCTGCAGCAGGCCGTCGGGGCGCCGCTCGTGTTCCTCGGCTTCGGGCTGCCCGACGACCAGATCCACGCCCCGAACGAGAAGGTGACCCTGCCGATGCTCTACAAGGGCGCCGAAGCCGCGGCCTACCTGTGGTCGGGATTCGCCGAGATGGGAACCCGGGCTCTACGGTCGAGTTGACCTTCCAGGGAGCGCAGCGAATGAAGATCCGTTCTACCGTTCTCACTGCGGTGGCCGTTGCCGCCCTGCTTGCCGGCTGCGCGAGCGTGGTCACCGGCTCAGGCACGACGAGCCGCTCCGGGGGGCCGTCCGGGTCGTCGACGAGCCCGGACTTCCCTTCGGCTTCGGCCGCCCCCCCGTCCGGTGAGCCCAGGACGCCATCGGCATCGAGTTCGGCGGCGCCGCCGTCGGCGTCGTCCGGCCCCACCGCCGGCAGCGACTTCACCTGCCCCTCGATCGTCTACCGGTTCGCGCATCTGACGTTCAACTGCATCACGACGGGGCTGCAGGCCAGGACCACGGACAAGGTCTGGCCGCTCAAGGAGACCAAGTCGGTGGAGCCGAATTGGGCCATGGAGATGGGGGCGGGGCACTGGGGTCCCGCCGCCGGGCAGTCGCTCGCCTCGATCACGCAGACCGTGCGCACGCGGATGATCAACGACACCGCCTATGGCCCGTCACCCAAGGTCGAAACCACCGGCGGTGCGAACACAACAGTGGCCGGCGTGCGCGCCTACGTACTGAAGAGCACGTTCACGATCAACCCGGCCTACGCGACCAAGAACCACATCAAGGTCAAGCTGGAGAAGTCGTGGATCGTCGCGATGCAGGTCGGCCCGAACGACATCTCCCTCTGGTACACCTCACTTCCCGACCTGGTGTCGAATCTCTGGGCGAGCGTCCCGACGGCGATGGCCAGCATCCACGTCATTTGACCCGGCCCGGCCCGGCATTGCCGAAACCGTAGGGTGGGGTGGTGCCGCGTCCGCAGAAGCTGCCTGCCCCGTCCTTCGACCTCACTCACCACACCCTCGACAACGGCCTGCGCGTCGTCGTCGCGCCGGACCGCTCGGCGCCCGTCGTCGGCGTGGCCGTCCTCTACGACGTCGGCATCCGCTCCGAGCCGGAGGGACGCACCGGGTTCGCGCACCTCTTCGAGCACCTGATGTTCCAGGGCTCGGCGAATCTCGAGAAGCTCGAACACTTCCGCTACGTGCAGTCCTCGGGCGGCACCTTCAACGGCAGCACCCACTTCGACTACACGAACTACTTCGAGGCGTTGCCCTCGAACGCGCTCGAGCGCGGGCTGTTCCTCGAGGCCGACCGCATGCTCAGCCCGCGGATCAACGAGGAGAACCTCGCCAACCAGCTCGAGGTCGTCAAGAATGAGATCCGGGTCAACGTCATGAACCGGCCGTACGGCGGCTTCCCGTGGATCTACCTGCCGTCCGTCCTCTTCGACACCTTCGCCAACTCGCACAACGGTTACGGCGGCTTCGAGGACCTCGAGAGTGCGACCGTCGACGACGCCAAGGACTTCTTCAATCGCTACTACGCGCCGGCCAATGCCGTGCTCGCTGTCGCCGGTGATCTCAACGTGGACGAGACGATGGGCCTCGTCGAGAAGCACTTCGGCGAGATCAAGAAGCGGAAGGCGCCCAAGCGACCCAGCTTTGCCGAACCACCGCTGACCGAGGAGCGACGCGCGACCCACGACGACCCGCACGCGCCGATCCCGGCCGTCGCCGTCGGCTACCGCGTGCCCGACCCGGTCGGCTCGTTGGACGCGCTGCTCGCCCACTTGCTCCTGGCCGAGGTGCTCAGCGACGGCGACGCCTCGCGGCTGCAGCGCCGCCTGGTCCAGCGCGATCACCTGGTCACCGACGTGTCGGTGTACATAGGCGAGTTCGGCGATCCGTTCGACGAGCGCGATCCCACCGCGCTCACCATCAGCGCCCACTATCCGGACGCCGTCTCGCTCAATGCGATCCTGCGCGCGATCGACGAGGAGCTCGCCCGCATCGCGCAGGACGGCCTCGAGCCGGGCGAGCTCGACCGGGTACGCACTCGATTGGTGAGCGTGCTGGTGCGGGACATGGATGCGGTCATCTCGCGGGCGCTCGAGTTCGCGAAGTTCGAGCTGATCCACGGCCGGGCCGAACTGATCGAGGAGCTGCCCGGCCGGTTGGCCGCGGTGACCGTCGACGACGTCCGCGCGGCAGCGGCCGCATTGCAACCAGATCGACGGGCCGTGCTGGAACTGATCGCGGGAGGCGCACGGTGACTCGCCAGCTGACCCCCAAACCTGTCCCCGCCCTGACCACACCGCGCGTGGCCAAGACGCTGCGACTCAGCGAGGACGTGCTCGACAACGGGCTCAACGTCGTGGCTGTGCGCAAGCCGGGTGTGCCGATCGTCGAGGTGCGCCTGCGCCTGCCGTTCCTGTCGGCGAAGCCGACGCACCCCGCCCAGGGCGCCGTGCTGTCCGAGGCGATGCTCACCGGGGCGGCTGGTTTCGATCGCGCCGGGCTGGCGGCGGCGCTGCAAGAGCTCGGCGCCGACATCTCCGTCTCGGTCGATGCCGACCGGCTGCTCCTCGGCGGCAATGCCCTGGCGACGAACCTCAAGAGACTGCTCGGGCTCATCGCGTCCGTCCTGACCGAACCCGCGTACGACAAGGACGAGGTCGCCACCGAGCGCGCTCGCGTCGTCGAGAATCTTTCGATTGCGCGGGCCCGTCCGGGCATCGTGGCCAGCGAGGCGCTGGCCCGGCGCATGTGGGGCGACGAGCACCCGTACGCGCGCGATCTCGCCGAGCCGGAGGCCGTCGCCGCCGTCACCCCGGGCCAGCTGCGCTCGCTGCACAAGTCCTTCGTCCGGCCGGGCGGCGCCTCGCTGGTGCTGGTCGGCGACGTCGCGCCAACCCGCATGATCGATCTCGCGCAGGACGCGCTCGCGACGTGGACGGGGAAGGTGCCGAAGCCGCGCGTGCCCGAGCTGCGCACGCCCCCGGGCGGTTCGACTCTGGTCGTCGACCGGCCGGGCTCGGTGCAGTCGTCGGTGCGGATGGGCCGCACCGCGCTGACCCGCACCGACCCCGGCTATCCCGCCCTGCAGCTCGCCAACCTGATCTTCGGCGGCTACTTCTCCTCCAGGTGGACGGAGAACATCCGCGAGGACAAGGGCTACACGTACGGTCCGCACAGCCGCATCGACCACCACGTGCTCGGCTCGGAGCTGAACCTTGACGTCGAGGTGGCGACCGAGGTCACGGGGCCGGCGCTGCTCGAGACCTGGTACGAACTCGGCAAGATCGCCGAGCTGCCGGTGACCGCGGACGAGGTCGAGTCCGTACGCCAGTACGCGATCGGCAACCTGGCCATGTCGACGTCCACGCAGTCGGGGCTGGCGTCCACGCTGGCTGCACTGTCGGCCTTCGGCCTCGGTCTGGACTGGGTGCAGGCGCATCCGGCGCGACTGCTCGAGACGACGGTCGATGAGGTCAGCGCGGCGGCGGCGGAGTTCCTCGCGCCGTCGCAGTTGACCTCGGTCGTCGTCGGTGATGCCGAATCGATCACCGGTCCACTGGCCGCACTGGGGCCGGTCGAGTCTTGAGCAGTCCGGACGGCCCGCCGCTGTCCCGGGTGACCTTCGATCGGGCCGCGCAGCACCGCACCGACGACGCCTGGCTCGCCGATGCCTGGACCCGCGCCAAGGTCGTACTGATCAGCCCGAAGTCGACCACGCCCGTCGGCGCCGACGACCGGGTGCAGTTCCGCGACGCCGCGGACGCGCGGGACGGCCCGCGTCGCTTCCTCGGCGTCATCGACGACGTTCCGTACTTCGCCGTCACCACCGAGGAGGACGGCGACGGCTGGAAGACGCTGCGGGAGATCGGCGGCGACATCGGTGACCTCGAGGCGAGCCTGGTCGTCAGTGCGATCGGGCTCGAGCAGTGGCATCAGCGGCACACGCACTGCCCCAGGTGCGGATCGCCGACCGTCGAAGCCCAGGCCGGCTGGACCCGCATCTGCACGAACGACGGCAGCCAGCACTTCCCGCGCACCGATCCGGCGGTGATCATGCTGATCCACGACGGCGGCGATCTCGCGTTGCTCGGTCGCGGACCGCAATGGGGTGAGGGCCGCTTCTCCACGCTGGCCGGCTTCGTCGAGCCGGGTGAGTCGCTCGAGGCCGCGGTCGCTCGGGAGGTCTACGAAGAGGTCGGCATCAAGATCCACGACGTCCGCTATATCGCCAGCCAGCCCTGGCCGTTCCCGGCGTCGCTGATGGTCGGCTTCGTCGCCCAACTCGACGGCGATCCGTCGATCACCCTCGACCCGGTCGAGATGGCCGAGGCCGGCTGGTTCACCCGCGAGGAGGTGCGCCGTGCCGCCGATTGGACCGACGACCTCGAGACCCCGCTCGACGTTGGTCCGGACGTGCGCCTACGCGCGATTCCCCCGCACTTCTCGATCTCGCGGTACCTGATCGATCGCTGGCTTGCCGGCGCCGTCTAGGGGCTAGTTCGGCGGGTGGACGGTGCCACCGAACTGGATGGTGAAAGCCGGAGCGAACGTCACGTTGGCACTGCCGCCGCGCGGGTTGGCGGTGACAGTCCCCTCGATGCCGAGGAACACCTGGGCGCCGTGCACCTGCAGGATGCGGTAGTCGATCTGGGCGTGCGCGCCGAGGTCGATGCCGCCGCTTGCGTGGAGGTCGGCGACGCCACCGACGAGCGCGTGCACGACGTCGCCGCTGCGGTCCTTGATCGTCGTCTCGAACGCGTTCAGCGTGAGGTGCGTGCCGAAGCCGCTCATCGGCTCGCTGAAGTAGACGACCTTCGGGATCTCCCACGAGAACGTCTGGAGGTTCGACTCGAACTCGGCGAACGTGCCGCCGTCCCATTGGAACTCGAGGTGCAGCTTGAACGGCTCGACGTGCGGGCTGAGCCCTGCGGCCGGAGCTGGATCGGTCATGCGTACGCCGTCCCGCCGTCCGAGCCCTGGCCGCCGGGGTCAGGGTTGAGGCCGTGGTCGACGCCGCCGACGAACGTCGGCGCCTCGGTGTTCAGGGCGTAGGTGACCCAGTCGTGACCGAAGTCCTGTGATCCGCCGAACGCCGCCTGGGCGTCGAACTGCACCGGTTGCGGCTCGGGATTGTCGTTGTCGGACATGGCGCTCCTTGGTGCTGACTCGGCGGGACGTCGCCGTGGGGCGACCATACGTCGACGCCGCCGCCGACCGGGAGGCCGTTCGGGCGCCCGATCGGGCAGAGGCGTGCGCCGCTGCGGAACCTGATTGGGCACCGCGGACGTTGTTCCCGGGACATGACTCTGACCTTCGCCGTCCTCGGCGACTCCATCGCCTATGGCCAGGGCGCATCGCGGACGGCCGACACCGCCGGGGCGCGGCTGGCGGCTGAGCTGACTGCGGCCGGCACGCGCACCGAACTGCGCGTCTTCGCTGTGCCCGGCGCCCGCAGCGACGACCTGGTCGCGCAGGTCCGCGCCGCGTCCGATTGGCATCCGGACATCGCCCTCATCATCATCGGCGCCAACGACCTGACCCACTTCGTCCCTCCGCAGCAGGCCGCCGCCGACCTCGGCGAAGCGGTCGAAACTCTGCGGGCCGGCGGGACCCAGGTCGTCGTGGCCCCGGCGCCGGACCTGAGCGTGATGTCCTGGATTCCGCAGCAACTTCGCACGGTCGTGCAGGCGGGCAGCGCGCTGCTGCGTCAGGCCCAGACCCGGGCGGCGCTGGCGGCGGGCGCGCGAGTGGCGAATGTCGAGGGCACCACCTCGGCCCAGTTCGGCCGCAATGCCAGCCTCTTCTCGGGCGACCGGTTTCATCCGTCGAGTGCGGGCTATGCGCTGATAGCGGCCGCGCTGTCCCCGGCGATCCACGCGGCCGCCGCCGACGCCCTCAGCCAGACGGGCTGATCGGCGCTTTCCACTGGGTTTGGCCACGACCCGAAGAATTCATTCCTTACCGCATTCAGGTGTAGCTTCCACGGCCGCGGTGTGCTCCAGGATCGCCGCGTGCAGGTGGTCGTATGCGGCGGCGATCCAGGCATCGACGTGGGTCTGCCGGGCGGCGTGCAGCGCGGTCTCCGCGTCGTACATGTGGCGCTCCGCCGCCGCGATGCGATCCCGCGCGACGGAACCGGAGGCGGCCGGACTGACGGACGGTGCTGTGATCATCGCTTCCTCCACGGGTGCGTGCATCGATCAGGAGGGCACGACCCGGGCGGCTGATACCGCTCAGTCGGGCTCCTCGATGCCGAAGCTGTTCACTCGTTCGGGATGGATGCGGATCAGTGCGTCCCCGAAGCCGTTGCCCAGCGCCTTCCCGCCCGTGGGCAGCGCCTCCGCGCGACCCCGGATCTCGAGCATCCGGGGCGTCCACGGATCCACCGAGACGAGGTCATCGACGACGATCGCGGCCCGCGGGTTGGCCTGCACGTCTCGGTACTTCTTGGTCGTCTCGACATGGAACCCGCCGACGTCGATCGTCTCGAGCTCGGGGTTGTGCCGGAACGAGGTGGGGACGACGTGCGGCTTGCCGTCCGCACCGGTCGTCGCGAGCCGACCCAACCGCTGATCGGCGAGGAAGGCGAGGGCGGCAGGAGTCAGAGTGGCCATGACCTGCAGTAGATAACCTCAACCGCGCTTGAAGTCAATCACGCCGGCTCGCCCGCACCTGCCCCTACGGTGTCGAACGCCCGCCACATCCGCGCATAGCTCCCGTCGAGCGCGAGCAGTTCTTCGTGCGTGCCGACTTCGACGACCTGCCCGGCCTCGAGCATTGCGATCCGATCCGCGACGCGAGCGGTCTGCAGCCGGTGCGCGATCACGATCGTGGTGCGTCCGTGGGCCACCGACCGCATCGCGGCGGTCACGCGGGACTCGGAGGCCAGATCGAGATTGGACGTCGCCTCGTCGAGCAGCAGCAGTGCAGGGTCGGCGAGCTGGGCGCGGGCCAGTGCGATCAGCTGCCGCTGCCCCGACGACAGTGAGCCGCCGCGCTCGGCCAGCACGGTGAGATAGCCGCCCGGCAGCGCGGCGACCACGTCATGCGCCCCCACCGCGCGTGCCGCCGCCTCGACCTGGGCGTCCGACGCGTCTGGGCGACCGTAGGCGATGTTGTCGCGCACGGTGCCGGTGAACAGGAACGCCTCCTGCGGCACGTAGCCGAGATGGCTGCGGAAGTTGTGCAGGTCGAGCGTGCGCAGGTCGTGTCCGTCCATAGCGACCCGACCGGTCACCGGATCGTAGAAGCGCGCGAGCAGCTTGAGCACCGTCGACTTGCCCGCTCCGGTCTCACCGACGAGCGCCACGGTCTCACCCGGCGCCACGTCGATGTCGATCCCGCGGAGGGCATCGCCGGATGCGGCGGAGGGATAGGCGAAGCGCACCTGCTCCAAGACGACGGCACCGTCCGGTTCATCGATAGACACCGGTTCCAGCGGTTCCGGCGTCAGCGATTCGAGCGCCATCAGGTCGGCGATGCGATTCACCGACACCCGGGTCTGCTGCCACGAGTCGAACACCTGCGAGAGCTGCTGGATCGGCGAGAAGAACAGGTCGATGTAGAGCAAGAACGCGATCAGCGCGCCGACGGTCAGTGACCCCGAGCTGATCAGCGTCGCCCCGACGCCCAGCACCAGCGCGTCGGCCACGGCTGAGAGGAATTGGACGAACGGGAAGTAGGTGGCGACCAACCGCTGCGCGGCGACACGCGACTCGAGGTAGGACGACCCCAACGCGTGGAACCGCTCGATCGTCGCGCCCTCGTGCACGAACGCCTGCGACTCGCGCACGCCGGACAGGCTCTCCTGGAAATCGGCGTTCACCACCGCGATGCGTTCGCGGGACAGGTCGTAGAGCTTCGTGGCCCGCTGCCGGAACCACACGGTGGCCAGCGCCAGCGGGAACACCACGCTCAGGGTGACCAGCCCGAGCTCGGCGTTCACCAGGACGAGCGTCACGCCTACTCCGACGAAGGTCACGAGCGCCACCAGGGCCGACAGCAGGCCGTTGGTGACCAGCGACTCGAACTGGTCGACGTCGGTTGTCATCCGGGTCATGATTCGCCCGGCCTGCTCGCGTTCGTAGTAGTCGAGGGAGAGTCGCTGCAGCTGCGCCCACACCCGCAGGCGGAGCGACAGCATGATGCGCTCCGCGGTCCGCCCAGTGACGAACGTCGAGGCGACCTGGTCGAAGAGATCGGCGATGGTGACGGCTAGGAAGATTCCCGAAGCTGCGAACAGCACGCCTTCCGAGCCCGTGGCGATGCCGCTGTCGACGCCGGTCTTCACCAGGTAGGGCCCGGCGAGGCCGGCCGCGGCGTCGAGGACGACGAGCAGCAACCCGAGCAGCAGTGGCCGGCGGAACTGGCGCAGCAGCGGTAACAGGCCGAACTCCCGGTCCGGCACGGTCTCGCGGGCGAGGTCGACCACCGCCTCGTCGCGCACGGGCGGCAAGGCCTCGACCCGTTCGAACAGATCCGGCGTCGCCGGCAGGGCCGTGAAAAGGCCGTGCCGGCCGCCGCTCCCACTCAGTCCGGCGCCCAGGGTCGGGGCTGATACGCCGATCGCCACGGGCCTCGTCGCTCCCCCCGCCCCGTTCCACGCCGACGCCGTGACGCCGTCCTTCGTCAGCGCGGCCAGGGCTTCGATGCGATCGCCGGCTTGCCGCACCGGCTCGTCCTCGAGCCCGGAGAGCAGGCCGCGGTACAGCGCGCTGCGCGCGGTGAGTTCGTCATGGGTGCCGTCATCGACGACCCGTCCATCGGCCATCACGACGATGCGGTCGGCCAGGTGCAGCGTGGACATCCGATGCGCGATCAGCAATGTGGTGCGCCCGGCCAGCACGTCCCGCAGCGCGTCGTGGATCGACTCCTCGGTGCGGGCGTCGATGGCGCTCGTCGCGTCGTCGAGGACGAGGATTCGGGGATCGGCCAGGATGGCGCGGGCCAGCGCTACCCGCTGCCGCTGCCCGCCGGAGAGCGTCAGCCCGCGTTCGCCCACCACCGTGTCGTAACCGGCCGGCAGCTCGGAGACAAAGTCGTGCACCTGCGCTGTGCGCGAGGCGGCCTCGATCTCGGCCGGCGTCGCATCGGGACGGCCGTAGGCGATGTTGGCGCGGATCGTGTCGGAGAACAGGAAGCTCTCCTCGAAGGCGATACCGATGCGCCGACGCACCGAGTGCAACGACACATCGCGCAGGTCGTGCCCGTCGATCAGCACCTGACCGGCGTCGGGGTCGTGGAAGCGCGGGACCAGCGCGGCGACGGTCGACTTGCCGCTGCCACTGGCGCCGACGAGCGCCACTCGCTCGCCCGCTGCGATGCGCAGGTCGAACCCGTCCAAAACCGGGTCGTCGAGGGAATAGCCGAAGCGGACGTCAGCGAAGACGATCTCGCCGCGGACGTCGTCCAGGTCGACGGCCTGCGGGGCGTCGGCGATCCCCGGACGCAGGTCGAGCAGTTGGAAAATGCGCTCGACGCCGGCCCGGGCCTGCTGCCCGACGGTGAGGATCGCGGCGAGCTGACGCGCGGGCGAGACGAACTGCCCGACGTAGGTGGAGAAGGCGAGGAAGGTGCCGATCGTGATCGTGCCGTGCAGGGCGAGCAAGCCCCCGAACACCAGTATCGCCACCTGCCCAACAGTCGGGATCGCCTCGAGCAGCGGCTGGTAACGCGCGTTCAGCCGGGTCACGCGCAGCCGCGAGCCGTAGAGGCGCTGGGCCGCTCCGGCCAGTCGATCGAGTTCCCGCGACTCCTGTCCGAAGGCCTTCACGACGCGCACGCCGGTGACGCCCTCGTCGACGATCTGCGCGACGTCGCCCTCGCGCT
>JAOPVG010000086.1 GCA_025966255.1 Jatrophihabitans sp. | reverse complement strand
CGGGCGCGCAGCGGTACAACGCCCTCTTCCTCGAGCTCGAACACCGTGCGCAGATACATCTCGGTGGTGTCGATCAGATCGCTGTGATGGCTCATCAACACCTCCCGGCCCGCCCCGTGCATGCCTGGCGTGATCGTACCGGCGCGCCGATCAGGTTTCGGCGATCCGCTCGCCTGGACGACCGCGGAGACGCCGAACCGCCCCGGGCACGGGCCCAGGGCGGTGTCCGACGTCGGTCGCGCTTCTCGGCCGTGGTCAGTCGTCCAGGTAGTCGCGCAGCACCTGCGAACGCGACGGGTGGCGCAGCTTGGCCATCGTCTCGCGCTCGATCTGCCGAATCCGCTCCCGGGAGAGCTTGAAGGCCCGCCCGATCTCGTCGAGGGTCTTCGGCTGGCCGCCGTCGAGCCCGTAACGCATCCGCACCACGGCAGCTTCGCGAGCGTCGAGGGTATTCAGCACGTCCTGCAGGTGGGCCCGCATGAGCCCGCCTTCCACGACGGTCTCCGCCGCGAACGTCGCGCGCTCGTCGGCGATGAAGTCACCGAGCGACGCATCGTCGTCCGTACCGACGGTCTGGTCGAGGCTCACCAGGTCGCGGGAGAGGTCGATGAGCTCGCGAACTCGCTCTTCGGTGAGATCCAGTTCGTGCGCCAGCTCGGCGTGGTTCGCCTCGCGGCCCAGTTCCTGGCTCATCTCGCGACGGATGCGCTGCAGCTTGTTGACCTGCTCGACCAGGTGGACGGGCAGGCGGATCGTGCGGGACTGATCGGCCATCGCCCGGCTGATCGCCTGACGAATCCACCACGTGGCATAGGTCGAGAACTTGAAGCCCTTGGTGTAGTCGAACTTCTCGACGGCACGGATCAGGCCGAGGTTGCCCTCCTGAATGAGATCCAGGAACGGCATGCCGTGGCCCGTGTACCGCTTGGCCAGCGAGACCACGAGGCGCAGGTTCGCGCGGAGCAGGTGGTCCTTCGCCCGTTCGCCGTCGATGACCAGCGAACGCATCTCCCGCTTACGGGCCGGCGTGAACGTGTTCGCCGACGTCAGCAGATGGTGGGCGTAGAGCCCGGCCTCGATGCGCTTCGCGAGCTCGACCTCGTCGGCTGCGGTGAGTAGCGCAACCTTGCCGATCTCGTTGAGATACACGCGCACCAGGTCAGCCGAAGCCGCGACCTCGTCGAGGTCCAGTCCGGGCATGGTCTTGGTGGGCGTGCGGCCGTGGTTGTCGTCCTCGGGATCCACGGCGTCGTCGGCCCCGGTGCCGTTGGCGGTGGACGGCTCACCGGTGGCTGCGGCCGGCTTGCGCCGGGGGGTACGCGCGGTTGCGCTCTTCGGCGAACGGGTCTTGGTCGTGCCGGTCGCGGGCTCGGCCGCTACGGTCTCGACCTGCTCGTTCGATTCCTCCGCCCCAACAGCGGGGGCGGTTGTGCGAGCGCTGCGGTGGCCGCGGGTCGTCAGGCTAGCCTCGCCTGAGGACGCGCGCGACGCGGTGCCCGGCGCACGGCGTGCGGCGGTGCGAGGAGCTGCGCTGCGAGACGTTGTCACGATTTACCAGACCACCTTGAATGCGAGTTCGTTTGCTGAAACTGTCTGGCCCTTTACCCACTTGTTCGTAGGAACGGGCTCTCCGGTTCAGAAACAGAACGTGTTAACCCCGCCCTTGTGTTCCCGAAAACCGAACAGAGGAGCGATGAGCTCAGGCCCGACTCAGGCTTCGAGAACGATCGTCACCGGGCCGTCATTGACGAGTTCTACCCGCATATCCGCCCCGAACACACCGGTTTCGACCAACGCGCCGAGGCCGCGCAGGGCGTCGACGAAGGAGTCGAAGAGCGGTTCGGCCACCGCGCCGGGTGCTGCAGCGGCCCAGGTGGGACGCCGGCCTTTGCGGGCCTCCCCGTAGAGCGTGAACTGGCTAACCGCCAAAATGCCTGCCTCCGGGACGTCGGCGACGCTCAATTCCTCCCGCAGGATCCGCAGGCCGTGCACCTTGCGGGCCAACGTCTGCGCCTGCGCCGGGGTGTCATCGTGGGTGATTCCCACGAGCACCAGCAGCCCCGTCCCCACGGCGCCCACGGTCTCGCCGTCGACGCGCACCTCGGCGCGCTCGACCCGCTGCACGACGATTCTCATAAGCCATCCTCAGGCCGCAGGAATCCCCGTCCGATGAGGTCGCGCACAACCGGCAGTACGGCATCGGCGACCTCGGCGACGGGGACGTCCAGCGATGCGGCGAGGACCGTGATCGGCGCGAACAGCGGCGTCGCGCCGTCACATCCGGCGACGAGCGAGGCGATCGAGTCGTCCACCTCAACCTCCCACCGCATTCCGTAGGACTGACGCAGCCGGGTGATCGCCGGCGCCCAGCCGTCCGCTCCGAGGAGGTCGTCGGTGCTCCGCACGAGCCCGTCGGCCGCCCGCACCCGCGCCGTCCGCAACTGCTCGTCCGGTGTGGCCGCGAGCCAGCGCTGCCGCTCGATCCATCCGGGCAGGTGCCCTCCGACCGGCTGCTCCACCGCCTGGGGAACGTCCTCCATCACGAGTACCGGGTCGGCGGCGTCCGAGCGCCACAGGGTCACCAGCCCCATCCCAACCCCGACGACGGCCGATGCGGCAAACCAGTCCAGCCACGCCCCGTAGAGCGACGTCCATCGGGGGCTACCCGGCGCTTCCCCGGCATCGCGCAGCCACATCGAGACGTACTCGCCCGGCTCGACGACCTCCCGCTGCCACACCCACGCGTCGCACCCGAGCCCGTCGAGCCAGCCGGCCAACCGCTCCTGCCAGCTCTGGTCCGTCGGAATGATCCAGTTGGCGAGCAGCTGGGCCGTCCCGCCCGGCGCGAGGACCGACGGCAGCCCGGTGAACAGCTCGCGGCACACCCCATCTCCCTCGAGGCCGCTGTCGCGGTAGTCGTAACCCCCTGTCCCGGCCGAAACCACGAAAGGGGGATTGGCGACGACGAGGTCGAACTGCTCGCCGGCGACGGGGGAGAGCAGCGAACCGCGCCGGAGGTCCCACGTCTGGTCGCTGAGGGCGGCCGTCGTGGCGGCGAGCCGCAGCGCGCGGGCACTGATATCGGTGCCCACGACCTGGCGGGCATGTCGTCCCAGATGCAACGCTTGGATGCCGCATCCGGTGCCCAGATCGAGAGCCCGCCCGACCGGGACGCGCGGGGTGGCCTGGGCCAGGGTCACCGAAGCCGATCCGATCCCGAGGACGTGATCGGGCGCCAGCGGGCCGGGCCGGACATCCGAGCCGAAGTCCGACACCACCCACCAGGTCTCGGCCGCGGCACTCGGCGATCCGGGCCGGGCGGGCAGCGCCTCCGCGTAGGGCCGGACGTCGAGCCGCGCCCGCACCGCACCGGCGGACACCTCGAGCAGGCCGGCCCCGTGTGCCGTCTCCAGCGGCAGCGGGGACAGGGCGGCGCGGGCATCCGCCTCCGGGACGTCGGTCCCGAGCAGGAACAAGTCGATCAGCGTGGCGAGCGGCCGATCGTCGCTGCGCCTGACGTGGCGGCCGACGCCGGCGAGGTCGCCGCGCGCGTGCGCGGACTGGCCGGCCGGCCCGAGCAGATCGTGCACCGACTCGACCCTGTAGCCGGCCAGCGCCTGGCGCAGTCGGTCGAGATCCCTGGGCTCGAACAGCGGGGTCACGGCGGTGGCCGCCGCGTTCTCGTCCGGCTGGGTGCGCTCGTTCACGGGGTCATCGTTGCGTACAGCAAGTCGGGCATTGCCGAAGTCCTCCCGGAAGAGCTTTCCGGCACCTTCGGTGCGACGATGTACACATGCGCCGCTCCAACGCCGACGAGCCGCCGCTCATCACCACCGCGCCGGAGAGCAGCGACGACGAATACGACCGGCGGCGCAAGAAATACGCGATCATGATGAGCCTGCGCGCCGCCTGCGTGATCGCGGCGGCCTGCACCTACCGGGTGTCCATCTTGCTCGCGCTCGGCTTCGTCGTCGGCGGCATGGTCCTGCCCTGGTGCGCGGTGATCATCGCGAACGACCGCCCGGCGCGTAAGCGCGCACCGAAGACCGCCTACCGCCCCGGCCTGGGCAGCGAGCGGGCGCTCACCGCAGGGGACGACGGTCGCACTGTCGACGGTTGAGGCACAATTCATTCATGAGTGAGACGCAGGTACTCGAGTCACCGGCGACGTCGGACACCGACACCGGTCCGGAGGTGTTCCACTACGTCCGCAAGGCCAAGATCGCCGAGAGCGCGGTCATGGGGACGATGGTCGAGGCGCTGTGCGGCGAGATCTTCCCGGTCACCAAGACACCGAAGCCCGGCTCGCCGGTGTGTCCGGCGTGCAAGGAGATCTACGACAACGTCTTGTCCGACTGACGCCGGCCGCCGAGGCGGCGGCCCTTCGATTTCTCCAAGACCGGGGGGTCCGGCGTCTTCGTCCCGTTGACCGGTTTGTCGGTGGTCGGTGGCTCCTCGTCGGGTTGGAACATCTGCCAGTTGCGCGGATCGAGAACGCGCGGTGGCTTCACCTTGCTCGGCTTCATCTGCTCGACCGCGGCGTTGAACTCGGCGCCGAGCAGGACACCCAGCGCGAGGACGAAGAAGAACAACAGTGCAGCGATGGGTGCCGCAAGCGTCCCGTACGCGTGGTTGTGGTCGAGGATGAATCGGATGTAGGAGCGCAGGCCGGCCGAGCCGGCCAAGAACACCAGCATCGCCAGCACCGCGCCGGGCAGGCCACGATGCCACGGCAGCCGGCGAGGCGGGGCCAGCTTGTAGAACGTGGTCAGCCCGATCAGCAGCATCCCCACGAGCACGGGGTAGTACCCGAGACTGATGAGTGTGCTTACGGTCGGCCGCACGCTTTTCGGGAACGACCGCCGGAGCAGGTCCGGACCCAGCACCAGCATCGGCAGCAGGAACACGCCCAGCACGACCGTTCCGAGGAACAGCCACAGCGCGAGCAGCCGGCTCTTCACCGGCCCCCGGAGATCGCGCTGGTCATAGGCGATGGTGATCGTGTTGACGAAGGTCGCTGTCGCCGAGGACCCGGCCCACAGGGCCAGGACGAAGCCCACGCTGATTATCTCGGCGCGGTTGCCGTGCAGCACTTCCTTGAGCGTCGGCGCGATGATGTTGTTGACGACCTGGTCGCTGAACACACGGCTCAGCGTGTTCTCGATCTGCAGTTCGGTGCGGTCGACGGTGCTCTGGGAGCCGAACCACCGCGACACGTAGCCCAGGCTCGCCACCAGGGCGAGGAACAACGACGGCAAGCTCAGCATCTGCCAGAACGCGGCTTCGGCCGATAGTCCCAGGACGCGATCGTGCCACGCCTTGACCACCGCACGTTTCAGCAACAGCGGGAACAGGCGCACGACGCGTAAGGCGCGGCGTACTGGGTTCACGGCTTACAGTCTGCCCATCTACCGCCCCGACGCCAGCCTCCGGCGCGCGCCCTGCGTGTCGGTCGTCGCGCTCAGCAGCCGGGTCGGCGCACTAACCGTAGCTCGCACAGCTCGCGATAGCGGTGCTGAGCGCTGCTCCCGGCGTGCCGCGCTCAGCCTCGTCGAGGCTCGCGACTAGGTTGGTCGACGATGCCCTGCGGCCACGGCCCCGGGGCATCGTGTCGCGTCGGACGAGGCGACAGCGACCAGTGACATCGATGATTACGGGACGGGAGGCGTGCCGTGGCCGCGCCACACGAGACCGCACCGCCCGTCCAGCCCCGGTTGCGGGCGTGGCAGCGGGCCGCCCTGGAGGCCTATCGGTCGCAGGAGCGGCGCCGCGACTTTCTCGTCACCGCGACTCCGGGGTCGGGCAAGACCACCTTCGCCCTGACGCTTGCCCGGATGCTGATCGAGTCCCGCGTCATCGACCGCGTGATCGTCGTCTGCCCCACCGACCACCTCCGCACCCAGTGGGCCGACGCCGCCGATGCCGCCGGGTTGCCGCTCGACGCCGCCCTGACCAACGGGGTGGGACCCGTGCGGCCCGACCTGCGGGGGTACGTCACGACCTATGCCCAGGTGGCGGCCAAACCGGCCCTGCACGCCGCCCGCGCCGCGGCCAAGCGCTCCCTGGTGATCCTCGACGAGGTCCATCACGCGGGCGACGGGCTGTCCTGGGGGGACGCGGTCGCCACCGCCTTCGAGATGGCACCACGCCGGCTCTGCCTCACCGGTACGCCGTTCCGCACCCGCCCGGACGAGCGGATCCCGTTCGTCCGCTACGAGACCGACGGCGCGGGCGGCTGGCGCAGCGACGCCGATTTCAGCTACGGCTACAGCGACGCCCTGCGTGACGGCGTCGTGCGCCCGGTCGTGTTCGCGGCGTACACCGGCACGTCCAGGTGGCGTAACAGCGCCGGCGAGGTGATCGCTTCGTCCCTGTCCGAGCCGAGTACGAAGCGCACCGAGGCGACGGCCTGGCGCACCGCCCTGAACCCGAAGGGAAAGTGGGTGCCGCACGTGATCGCGGCGATGGACGAACGCATCACTCACCTGCGCAACAGCGGCATGTCGGATGCCGCTGGCCTCGTCCTCGCCAGCGACCAGGACGACGCGCGGGCCTACGCAGGCATCGTCGAGCAGGTCACGGGCGAGGCTCCCGTGGTCATCCTGTCCGACGACCCGAAGGCCAGCGACAAGATCGCCGCCTTCACTCACGGCACCCAGCGGATGGCGGTCTGCGTGCGGATGGTGTCCGAAGGCGTGGACGTGCCGCGGGCCGCGTGCCTCGCCTGGATGACGTCCTACCGAACGCCGTTGTTCTTCGCGCAGGGCGTCGGGCGCGTCGTCCGGGCCCGCGGGGTGGGGGAGTCGGCCACCGTCTTCCTGCCTGCGGTGCGCCCGCTGCTGGCGCTCGCCGCCGAGTTGGAGCAGGAGCGCAACCACATCATCCCGCCGCCGTCCGAACAGGCCGACGATCTGCTCGACGTCGAACCGGTGGAGCACGAACCGGGGGAGCAGGACAGCACGGAGATGGTCGACGCCGACGCCTCGTTCGCCCATCTGCTGCACGGTGGGCGGGCCGTGGTGGCCGCCCCCGAGCCCCTCTCACCCGAGGACGAGGATTTCCTGGGCCTGCCCGGGATCCTGTCGCCGGAGCAGATGGCGGCGCTGCTGGCTCGGCGCGACTCCCACGCCCGCCAGCGCGCCGCAGGGACGGAGGCGCCAAAACCCTCGGCGGAGGCCGCTGCCTGGCGGGCCGGCGCCGAACTGCGCCGCGAGGTGAACCGCCTGGTGGGTGTGCTGGCTGCCCGGACCGGTACGCCGCACGGACAGATCCATGCGCAGTTGCGTCGGGCGGTACCGGGCCCGGCCTCGGCCGCCGCGAGCGCAGACGTGCTCGAACAACGTCGCGATCACTTGATGGAGCTCCTCGGCGCCTAGTCGCAACGGGTAAGGCAGATCACGCGCACGTGGGTAGCGGGAATCAAAGTGGGGGTATCAGTCGTTGGAGAACACAGAACGGCAGTACGCCGGATCGGTATCGCCCAGCAATTTCGCAATTTCGGCCCTCCTGGGGGTTAACGGGGGAAACCGAGTCGGTTGGTTCGAACGAATGCAGGTGTTGCAAGCACGTTTCGTCTGCGGGTGTCGCCACCGTCTCTCAGCAATTCGGTGGTTACCTGGGGACGAGAAGATGAACATGGACAGCCACGAGGCTGTTCGACAGCAGAGAGAGGTGCTGACGTGACCACGACAATCGCCGCGAGTCCGCTCACCGCCACCGACCGGTGTGACCGGTGCGGAGCGCAGGCGTATGTGCGCGCCACCATGGAATCCGGATTCGACCTACTTCTCTGCGCCCACCACTTCCACGAGAACGAGACTCGCTTGCGCGAGATCGCGGTATCGATTCAGGACGAATCGGTCCGCCTCGTTGACGTCCCGGCCACGGCCGCGGCCGAGGAGCGCTGAGAAAGACAGACCTACCAACACGGCCCCGCCCAGATTCTGGGCGGGGCCGTGTTGTGTCTCCTGTCCGCGACCGGCATCCGCTCATGATCCCCGCGCCGACCGGGGGCCGCCGGCGGCAAGACGACTGAAGGCCCCCAAACGAGTCCGGGGGCCTTCAGCAGGTTCAGCGGGTGAAGCTCAGTCCAGGTAGTCGCGCAGGACCTGCGAGCGCGACGGGTGCCGCAGCTTGGACATCGTCTTCGACTCGATCTGGCGGATCCGCTCCCGGGTGACGCCGTAGACCTGGCCGATCTCGTCCAGCGTGCGCGGCTGGCCGTCGGTGAGCCCGAAGCGCAGCTTCACCACGCCGGCCTCGCGCTCGGACAGCGTCTGCAGCACAGATTGGAGCTGGTCCTGCAGCAGCGTGAACGACACGGCGTCGACGGCCACGACTGCCTCGGAGTCCTCGATGAAGTCACCGAGCTGGCTGTCGCCCTCGTCGCCGATCGTCTGGTCGAGGGAGATGGGCTCCCGGGCGTACTGCTGGATCTCCAGCACCTTGTCCGGCGTGATGTCCATTTCCTTGGCGAGTTCCTCCGGGGTCGGCTCCCGGCCGAGGTCCTGGAGCAGTTCGCGCTGGATGCGGCCGAGCTTGTTGATGACCTCGACCATGTGCACCGGAATGCGGATGGTGCGGGCCTGGTCGGCCATGGCGCGGGTGATGGCCTGCCGGATCCACCAGGTGGCGTAGGTGGAGAACTTGTAGCCCTTGGTGTAGTCGAACTTCTCGACGGCGCGGATCAGGCCGAGGTTGCCCTCTTGGATGAGGTCGAGGAACGCCATGCCGCGCCCGGTGTAGCGCTTGGCGAGCGACACGACCAGGCGCAGGTTGGCCTCGAGCAGGTGGTTCTTGGCCCGCTCGCCGTCCCGCACGATCCAGCGGAGGTCGCGGCGAACCTGGGTGGTGACCTTCTCACCGGCCTCCTCGGACTGACGCAGTCGCTCGGCCGCGTAGAGGCCGGCCTCGATGCGCTTGGCGAGATCGACTTCCTCTTCGGCGTTGAGCAGCGCGACCTTGCCGATCTGCTTGAGATAGGCGCGGACCGAGTCGGCCGAGGCGGTCATCTCGGCGTCCTTGCGCGCCTGACGCAGCGCCTCGGACTCCTCTTCCTCGTCCCAGACGATCTCGTCCGTCGGCTCGTCGCCGGCTACCACCTCGACGACGGCGTCACCTTCGACGACG
>JAOPVG010000007.1 GCA_025966255.1 Jatrophihabitans sp. | reverse complement strand
CGCAGGGCGGCAGGTCGTACGCCGGGAACCAGTCGTCGCGCACCTCCTCGGCCCGGCGCAGCGCCCCGTCCACCATGGCGACGATGCCGGCCCTGTCGGTGAAGCGAAGCGTTGGGTCCTCGCGGAGTCGGCGCCGGATCTCGGCGACGTCCGTCGTCCCGAATGCGCGTCCGCCCACTTCGGCCCACTCGGCCCCGAGCGCGTCGAGATAGTCGCGCCCGGTCTGATGGATCTCCTCAGCAGACAACCCGGTGGTCGTGTGCCGGCGAACCGCGGCCCGGTAGCCCTCCTCGCCGCCGGGAACGAAGCGGATACCCACCCGGTCGTCCGGGCGGGCAACGGGCAGCAGGTCGTCCTGGAGCCTGGACCGCAAGCGTCGCATCGCCGGCCGGACCTCCTCCGCCACGATCCGCGCCGCCTGCGACCGGACCTTGTCCGTGTCGACATCGGCCGGGAGGGCGGGGCTGAGCAGCGTGTCTTCCGCCGGGCTCAGCGCCAGATGCCCGGCGAGCTGCTCCATCGCATGCACAACACCGACCGCCGTCGGCACCCGGCCGTCGTCCTTCGCGCGGGCGTAGCGCTCAGCGATCGCGTCGAGATACCAGCCGAGACGGCCGAGCCGGCGCAGGTAACCGTCCACCGCGGCCGCGTCGCGAAGCGGCGCGGTCGGGACCGACTGGAAGACCATGGCCTGCGGCGAGGCGTAACTGGCCGCCGAAGCGTTGGCCTCCCAGAGCCCGTGCTCCAGATCCGACCGGGCACCCCAGGCGAGGCCGCCGAGCACCGCGTGGTTGACGCGATCGCTGTCGTGGAGCGAGTCGACATCGATCTGCGCGAGCCGTGCCTCGATCGACGCGATGCGCGCGGCGTTGGCCTGCGCGCCGGCGCGGCTCGGGTCGGGCACCTCGGAGTCGAAGCCTGAGACGCCGAGCAAGGTGGCGCTGAACGGATTCGATTGTCGACCGGCTGCTGCCTAGACCCACACGTTCGCCAGCGCGCGGAGGATGTTGCCGCCGAGTACCGCCCGGATCTCCACGTCACTGAAGCCCTGCCTCACCATCCAGCCGCAGATGTTGGCGAAGTTCTCGGTGGGGTTCTCCAGGCCGTCGACGTACGGCACCTTCTCGAACGGCGGACTGCTGCGTGTCCCGTGGCCGAGCAGCCCGGCGAAGACGGTGTGCAGCTGGACGTGGTCGCCGTACAGCGTGTCCGGTCCGAACGCGACGTGCTCGATGCCGACGAGATCGACGCAGTAGCGGAAATGGTCCATGACCGAGTCGATGCTGTGCAGCGGATGCGCAGCCGACAGCGTGGTGTGGGGCGCCGCCGACATGCCGATGACGCCGCCGGTCCGAGCGATGGCCCGGAGTACGTCGTCCGGCTTCATCCGCGGCGTGTCCCAGACGGCGCGGGCGCCAGCGTGGGTCATGAACACCGGTTGGCCGCTGCGGTCGCACACGTCCAGGCTGGTCCGGTCGGAGGAGTGCGAGACGTCGATGGCCAGGCCGAGCCTGTTCATGCGTTCGACCGCCCGGCGTCCGAATGTGGTGAGGCCGCCGTCGATGGCTTCGCTCAGCCCGCTGCCCAGGGCGTTGGAGTCGGAGTAGGCGATGCCGATCTGGCGGACGCCGAGGCCGTAGAGGACGTCGAGCCGGTCGATCTCGTTCTCGATCGGGGTCGCCGCCTCCAGGCCGAAGACGATACCCACCCGATTTGTGCGGTGTGCGTCCTCGATGTCGGCGAGACGACGTACGACGAGGACGTCCTGCTGGTGAGCGAGGTCGGCCTGCCGCATGCCGAGGTCGGTGATGATGTCGGTCCAGCGCCAGGGCGCGTTCCCGGTGACGCAGGCCGTGCCATCCATCATGTTGTCGAACACCACGGTCATGCCCGACGCCGCGAGGCCGGCGTACGCCGTGTGCTGCCGGCCGGTGCGGTTGTACTGCGGCGTCTCCTCCATGCGGGCCGGGAACCGCACCGGGTGGTCATGGAGGCTGATGACGACGCTGTCGGCAAGCAGTCGCCCGGCCCGCTCCTGCTGATCGGGGGGCAGGCCGGCGGAGTACGCCGGGACCCGGCCGAACTCAGGCGCGAGCTCGAACTCCGGATAGTCGACGCCTGCCGCCAGATAGGAGTAAGCGCGATATCCGGTCATGCCGCCTGCTCCACCGCGTGGTGGCAGGCGACGCCCCGCTCGCGGTCCGACGAGAGCTGCAGCAACCCTGGCTCGGTGGCGCAGGCCGCCACCGCGACCGGGCACCGGGACCTGAACCTGCATTCCCGCTCGTCCGACGCGACGGGTGGGGGCGGATCCGCGGCGGCGCCTCCCTGGTCGGCGTCCGCAACGGCCCTGCCAGGCGCGCTCGCGGGTCCGGCGTGGGTGAGCAGGCGAGGTACGGAACCCAGCAGCAGGCGGGTGTAGGGGTGAACCGGCTGCTCGAGGACGCGGGCGGTCGGGCCGGTCTCCACGATGCGGCCTCGGTACATCACAGCGGTGCGGTCGCTGACCTGCCGGACCACCGCGATGTTGTGTGACACGAAGATCATCGAGAGTCCGAGAGACTCCTTCAGGTCGAGCAGCAGGTTGATGATGTTCGCCTGCACCGAGACGTCCAGCGCCGACACCGGCTCGTCGGCGAGCAGCACCTTCGGCTCGACCGCGAGCGCCCGCGCGATCCCGATCCGCTGCCGCTGGCCGCCGGAGAACTGCCGCGGCGTCTGGTCCAACGCCCGCTGCGGGAGGCCGACCAGGTCGAGAAGCTCCCGGCAGCGGTCCGCCACCTTGCTGCGCGGCACGATCTGGTGGTAGCGCAGGAGCTCCGCCAACGTCTGGCCGACGGTCATCCGCGGGTTCAGCGAGCTGTACGGGTCCTGGAAGACCATCTGTACGAAGCGGCGCTGCGCGCGGGTCGGCTGGCCGTTGATGGGTTCACCGGCGACCCGAACCGTGCCGGCCGTCGGCTGGTAGAGGCCCACGATGCACCGGCTCAGGGTGGACTTGCCGCAACCCGACTCACCCAC
>JAOPVG010000003.1 GCA_025966255.1 Jatrophihabitans sp. | reverse complement strand
CGGCCCGACCAACGCAACAGAGCCTTCACGACCATCTTCGACGCCATGTTCGCCGACGCCGGCATCCAAGTTCTCAAGATCCCGCCCCGCTGGCCGCAAGCAAACGGCTACGCCGAACGATTCGTCCGCACCACCAGAGCCAGCTAAGTGACCGCATGCTGATCTTCCGACAACGACACCTACGACGCGTCCTGGACGACTACGCGTCCCACTACAACCAGGAACGCCCACACCGAGCCCAAGGCCTCCGACCGCCATCACCAGCCGGAGCAGAGCCGAGCGACGACCTCAACCGAAAGGTCGTCCGCCATCCCATCCTCGGAGGCCTCATCAACGAATACCGCCTCGCTGCGCAGGCGCTGAGGCGACGGGCCTAGTTTTGGAACCCGACAAGCCGCGGTCGAGGACCTCACCGACTGGCCGCGCATGCAGCGGCGGCTGCGCCGAGCACACCGCAACATCGCGTCAGCAGCGCGCGACGGCGACGGCGACCGGGCTGCACGCCTCGCCGCCACCCACATCGCCGACTTCTACGCCGCGAGTCGACCTGCCGTAAGCGGTGAGCGCGGTTGAAACCTCTCGACGTTCAATGCTGACCTCACCCCGTGAGTTCAGTTTGCCAACCGCTCCCAGACGTTCTCGGGAATGGCGGTAGTGGCCAGCGCGGAGTCGGCCCAGCAATCCGATTCGCTTCCCATACCCGCCACTACGGCCGTCACAGCCGGGTGGCGAAGCGGAAACTGGATCGCGGCCGCGGGTAGGTCGATACCCGAGGCGGCGCAGATCGAGGCGAGCTGTTCCGCGCGCGCCAACACCGGCGCAGGCACTCCTGTGTAGTCGAAGAACGAATCGGCAGACGGATGGTTCGAGGCGAGGATTCCGGAGTTGAACGGAGCCGCCGCCAACGCCGACACCCCACGCCGCTGGCAGTCAGCCAGTAACGGTTCCGCCGAACGGTCCAGCAGGGTCCACCGACCGGCCACCATGACGCAGTCAACGTCGGCCTCGGCCACCACCCTGCGCAGCGGCGCGACCGCATTCATGCCGACCCCGACGGCCGAGACGACACCCTCGTCACGAAGCTGGAACAGTGCCGGCAGCGCCTCGGTGATCGCTTGGTCGAGGTGGTCGTCCGGATCGTGCACCAGCGCGATGTCGACCCGGTCCAGCCCAAGCCGGCCGAGGCTCTCCTCCAGGCTGCGGCGTACACCGTCGGCGCTGTAGTCCGGCCGCCGCACCAAGTCGTCCGGTACGTCGAACAGGTTGTCCAGATCTGATCCGGTCGGTGCCGGGTTCGGCTCGAGGATGCGTCCAACCTTGGTGGAGATCACGTAATCGGCGCGCGGGTAGCCGGCAAGTGCGGCCCCGAGCCGACGCTCGGACAACCCCATCCCGTAGTGCGGAGCAGTGTCGAAGTACCGCACACCACCCTGCCACGCAGCGTGCACCGTCGCGTGGGCCTCGGCGTCGGAGACGCTCCGGTAGAGGTTGCCGATGGATGCGGCGCCGAAGCCGAGCACCGTCACTCTCAGCGATACACCGCCCAGCTGCCTTGTCGGCAAGGTCATACCCGGTCCTCGCTCGTCAGGCCGTACCAATGCACGGCGTTAGCCCCGAACACGTCGGCCTGCTCGTCCGGCGAGAGGTGTTCGATGAGCTCGGCAGCGACCTGGGCCACGCGTTGGTATCCGGCCGCCAGCAGACACACCGGCCAGTCCGAGCCGAACAGGATCCGGTTCGGGGAGAAGGCGTCGAGCAGTACCCGCGCGTACGGAACGAGAGTCTCCACCGTCCAGTCCGGCGCCGCTTCCGTTACGAGCCCCGACAGCTTGACGGCCACATTGGGCGACCGCGCGAGCTCGGCCACATGGGTTCGCCACGGCTCGACGTCACCGCGTGCGATGTGCGGCTTGCCCGCATGATCGAGGACGAATCGAAGCTCGGGCAGTGACCGCGCCAAGCGAACGGCCGCGGGCAGCTGATCAGACCGGACCAGCAGGTCAAAGGTCAGCCCGAGATCAGCGACCGCCGCCAGCCCGGTACGCACATCAGTCCGATCGAGCCAATCCGGGTCGGGCTCGCCCTGGACCTGGTGACGCAGCCCCACCAGCCGGTCACCGCCAGGCCCGGCCCTCAGCTCCGTCACGCGCGAAGCCACGTCGGCGCGAGTCAGCTGCACCCATCCGACCACGCCCGCGATCACCGGCTCGACAGCGGACAACGCGAGCAGCTCGGGGGTTTCGGCGGCCACGTTGATGGTCTCCACGACGACCGTCGCGCCGATGCCGGTCGAGGCTAGTTGCGGTTTCAGCTCGGCCAATCCGAAGCTACGGCGCAATGCCGGCAACTCAGCCGTCCACGGTTGTTCCCGAACACCCAGATCCCACAGGTGATGGTGGGCATCGACGCGGCTCGGCATCCGGACAATCCTTTCGATCAGCTCAGTCGGTGTGGAAGACCTCGTCGGCCGGCGCCCACCAGACGCCCTCGCCGACATCCTCGACCGGCGCCTGGCACGGATCAGTGATCTCCCACCAGCGCTGGGTTGCCGGATCCTGAGCCATTCTCGCCATGTCCGCTTCGTATTCGTCGCCGACATACTCGAAGTAGGAGAACAACATTCCGTCGCGCAGGAAGATCGAGTAGTTCCGAATGCCCACTGCGGCAATCGTGGCCAGCACCTCCGGCCAGGCAGCGGCGTGCAAGCGCCGGTACTCCGACTCCTTCTCCGGACGAAGCCTGATCACCGAGGCCACGCGCCGCACCGGCCGCCCCGCGTCCGACGACCCCAACCCGGTCACGACCGGGGCCTCAGCCGTAGGCCGGCCATTCCGCCGTCTACCGCCAGCCACGTCCCGGTCGTGGAACCGGCGTCCGCGGAGGCGAGATAGCCGATGGCAGCCGCCACTTCGGCCGCCGAGACGAGCCGGCCGGATGGCTGTCGGGCCTCGAGCGCGGCCCGCTCGGCTTGCGGGTCGGCGGCCGAGTCGAGCAGCCGCGATACCCACGGCGTGTCGGCGGTGCCCGGGTTCACGGCGTTCACCCGGATGCCGTCGGGCAGCAGGTCCGCCGCCATGGCGAGGGTCAGTGACAACACGGCACCCTTGCTCGCGGAGTACAGGGCCCGTCGCGGCAGGCCGGCCGTTGCCGCGACGGAGCAGGTGTTCACGATCGCGGGGGCTTGGTCCGACCGGCGCAGGTGTGGCAGGGCGGCTCGGGTGACCCGCACCAGGCCGAGGACGTTCACCTCGAAGACGCCGCGCCACTCCTCCTCGGAGTTGGCCGCCACGTCGCCCTGAGCACCGACGCCGGCATTGTTGACCAGCACGTCCAGTCCGCCGAGGCGCTCGGCCGCGGCGGATACGGCTCGCTCCACCGCCACGGTGTCGGTGACGTCCGCGACGACGCCGCTCAACCCGTCCGGCAGCCCGCTGATGTCGCGATCGAGCACGACCACCGAGCCGCCGCGGTCGCGGATGAACTCCGCGGTGGAAAGCCCGATTCCCGAAGCGCCACCGGTCACGATCGCGCGGCGACCCTGCCAGCCAGTCACGTCAGGCCTGCCCGATGAGCTGTCGCTGCCGGCCGAGGCCCTCGATCTCCACCTCGACGACGTCGCCGGATCTGAGGTACGGGTTACCGGGCAGGCCGAGCGCGACGCCCGCCGGCGTTCCGGTGTTGATCACATCGCCGGGCTCCAACACCATGAACTGGCTGAGGTACCACACGAGGTGATGCACGCCGAAGATCATGTCGGCGGAGTTGCCGTCCTGGCGCAGCACCCCGTTCACCCACAGGCGCAGCCCCAACCGCTGCGGGTCGGCGACCTCATCGGCGGTGCGTAGCCACGGCCCCAGCGGGTTGAACGTCTCGCAGTTCTTTCCCTTGTCCCACTGGCCGCCACGTTCGAGCTGGAACTCCCGTTCCGAAACGTCGTTGGAGATCGCGTAGCCCACGATGTGGTTCGCCGCTGCATCCGGTGAGTCGAGATAGCGCGCCGTCCGGCCGATGACCACCGCGAGCTCCACCTCCCAATCGGTCTTGACCGAGTTCCGCGGGATCAACACCTGCGAGTCCGGGCCGACAACCGTCTGGCCGGTCTTGAGGAAGACGATCGGCTCGTCCGGCAGCGCCGCCCCGGTCTCGGCCGCGTGATCGCGGTAGTTCAAACCGATGCATACGACCTTTCCGGGCCGCACGATCGGCGGTGCGAACGAGGCCGGGTCAGGCACGGCAGGCAGTTGGCCACTTTCTACGTAGGAAAGGATCGCCGGCAAGATCTTCTCAGTGCCGCCGGCCAGAAAGCCGCCGTCGATGTCGGCGGACACCGGTGACAGATCCAGCCAGCCGTCGTCGTCCAGGCTGACCACTGGTCGCTCGCGGCCCGGCGGGCCGACTCGGGCAATGCGCATCGAAGTCGTTTCTCCTTATCTGTGTTTCCAGAGCGTCTTGCGGTGAGCGGGTCACGTGACGATGGACCAGTGTTGCGGCAGGTGCTGGTCGGCGACGGCGTCCCAGTCCCAGTCGATCCCGATGCCGGGTTTTTCGGACGGATACGCGTAACCGTCGCGGACGGTGAGGCCGGAGCGGGTGATGCCTTCCAGCTGCGGGATGTACTCAACCCATTGGCCATTGGGCACCCCGCAGGCCAGTGAGGCGTGCAGTTCCATCAGGAAATGCGGTGAAACCGGCTTGTTGTAGGCGTCGGCCAGATGGGCGACCTTCAGCCATGGTGTGATCCCGCCGATCCTGGCGACGTCGACCTGTATCACCGAGCACGCACCGGCATGCATGTAGTCCTTGAATTGACTCAAGCTGTA
>JAOPVG010000028.1 GCA_025966255.1 Jatrophihabitans sp. | reverse complement strand
CTGCACGTCGACCTGCCGCAGCGGTGGGAGGCGCGGCTGTATCTGCGCGACCAGCCCGTCGAGTCGGCTGGTTCGGACGAGCCGGCGGTCCGGTTCCTCGGCGCCCGGGTGACCCACCCGGCCGCGTACGGGCACCCCGGCGCGTCCACCAATCCGGTGCTGCACCTCGCGAACTTCGCCCTGCCGCCCGGCCGCGGCGACTTCGGTACCGGGGCAGTGGAGCTCATGCGCGACGAGCACGCCTTCGTCTCGCTGCTGGAGTACGACCGCGAGGAAGTGGACCGACCGCTGTTCGCTGCCCGCGGCCTGCCCCGGCCGAGCGCCCGCGACTTCGCCCCGAACGCCCTGCAGCGACGTCTCGCCGGCCAGCTGGGCTGCCAGCGCTTCTTCACCGAGAACGGCCGGGCCTTCTGCCTGTACGTCGTGCTCGGCTCGCGGCGGCACGCACCCGTGCTCGTCGACGAGGTGCACGACGTGATCGACAACCTGAAAGTGGGGGCGCGGTGAGCACCACCCTGGCCGAGCGATTGGTCACCCGGCTGGCCACCATCGGGACCCGGCACAAGGCGTCGCGTCGCGGTTTCCTGGCCACCGCCACGCTCGCGGGCACGGCGCTCGCGGTCGACCCGTGGGGCTACGTCACCCGACCGCAGAGCGCGTACGCGTCGGTGTGCGGACCGGGGGCGTCGTGCAACGACGGCTGGTCGGCCATGTGTTGCTCGATCAACAGCGGGCGCAACACCTGCCCGCCGAACACCTACGCCGGCGGCTGGTGGAAGGCCGACCGCTCGTCGTTCTGCGGCGGCGCGGCGCGCTACTACATCGACTGCAACGCGAAACCCGGCCACCACTTCACCTGCCGCTGCAACCAGTCCAACTGCGACCACCGCTACATCGCGTGCAACATCTTCCGGTACGGCCAGTGCAACACGCAGGTGCACGGCGTCACCGCGGTCGTGTGCCGTCAGATCAGCTGCCGACCGCCGTGGCAGCTCTATCCGGGCCATTGCGGCAAGTCCAGCGCCACCGACAACAACACCCTGCTGCACAGCGCGCCGTGCCTGACCAAAGCCAACACCTACCCCGCGCTGAAGACGTTCGCCCCCGCCCCGCACATTCTCTATCGCACGCGGTACTTCGGGCCGCGCTACCGGCTGGTGTCCCCCAACCGGCACACCGAGTGCGTGATGCAGCCCGACGGCAACCTCGTCATCCGTAACCAGGACGGCATTGTCTGGTCCACGAAGACCGCCGGCATCGCGAAGGGCGGCCGGGCGCTGCTGCAGATGGACGGGCGCCTCGTCATCCTCGACACCAAGGGCACGATCCGCTGGTCCACGCCCAACCCGGGGCCGCTGAACAGGGCCTGGCTCCAGCTGCGCGACGACGGCAAGCTCGCGATCTATCGGAGCCCGACTTCGATTGTCTGGCACACGAATACCCACACGCCATGACCACGCTGCTGATGCTCTGCGCCCTGGCCACCGCCGTAGTGGCCGCCGTGCGGGGCGTGTGGTCGCCGTGCGGGCTGTCGATGCTCTCGTCGCTGAATCCGGTGTCGGAGACCGCCCGCGGGCATCGCTTCGGGGTGACGGCGGCCTGGTACGTGGTCGGTGCAGTTGCCGGCGGAGGCGTGCTCGGGATCGGCTGCGCGATCGGTGCGGTCGGGTTCGCGCGCCTCGAGCTGAGTGCGGAGTGGACGTGGGCGATCGCGCTCGTCGCGGCCGCGGTGGCAGTCGCGTCCGATTCCGCATTGACCAGGGCCGCCCTGCCCGTGCATCCGCGCCAGGTCGACGAGCGTTGGCTCACCACCTACCGGCGTTGGATCTATGCGGGCGGGTACGGCGTACAGATCGGCACCGGCTTCGCGACGTACATCATGACCGCGGCGGTGTATCTGACCGCGGTGCTCGCCGTGCTCACCGGCAGTGCGGCGACCGCATTCCTCATCGGCCTGACGTTCGGCGGCGTGCGTGGCCTCGGCATCCTGGTGACGGCGACGACGCGCACGCCCGAACGGCTGCGCGCCCTTATCGCGCGAGTGGATCACTTCGGCGCTCCCTCGCTGCGGCTGGCCGGTGCCGTCGATGCCGTCGTGGGCGTGGCGGCCGGGTGGTTCGCGGGCGGTGTGGTGCTCGCGGCGCTCGTCGCCGGGCCGCTCACCGTCCTCGTCGTCGCGCCGCGGGGCTGGCGCCGGGTCACGGCGCCGGCATAGGCCGCGGGTCGTCCGAAGATCGCCGGCCCGACTGGCGGGTAGCTTCGCCGCATGCAGACGCTGCGCACTCCGGATGACCGCTTCGCCGACCTGCCCGACTTCACGTACGAGCCGCGCTACGCCGACGTCCCGGACCAGGACGGCGGCACGCTGCGGATGGCCTGGGTCGAGGTCGGCCCGGCCGGTGGCGAGCCGGTGCTGCTGCTGCACGGCGAGCCGTCGTGGTCGTTCCTCTACCGGACGATGATCCCCGCCTTGGCCGACTCGGGGCTGCGGGTGATCGCGCCCGACCTCGTCGGCTTCGGCCGCTCCGACAAGCCGGCCGAGCCGGCCGATCACACCTATGCGCGCCACGTCGAGTGGGTCCGCTCGCTCGTGGTCGACGTTCTCGACCTGCACGGGATCACCGTCGTCGGACAGGACTGGGGCGGGCTCATCGGCCTCCGGCTGGCGGCCGAGCAGCCCGATCGCGTGGCGCGTATCGTCGCGGCGAATACCGGGCTGCCCACCGGCGATCACCCGATGCCCGACATCTGGCACCGGTTCCGGCAGGCCATGCAGAGCGCGCCGACGATCGACGTCGGCCGGTTCGTCGCCAGTGGCTGCCGGCGCCCGATGTCCGACGCGGTCCGGTCCGCGTACGACGCCCCGTTCCCGGACGAGTCTTTCAAAGCGGGACCGCGCGCCCTGCCGGGGCTCGTGCCGATCCGGCCAGACGACCCGGCCACCGAGGCCAACCGCGCCGCGTGGGGTGCGTTGACGTCGGCGGAGACGCCGACGTTGATTGCGTTCTCCGACGGAGATCCGATCACCGGCGACATGGGGCCGATCCTGCAGCGGGTGCTCCCCGGCGCCCACGGCCGCGAGCATCCGACGATCGTCGGCGCCGGGCACTTCCTGCAGGAGGACGCCGGCCCCGAGCTCGCCGCGCACATCGTCGCGTTCGTCCAAGCCACACCTCGAGGTGAGTGACGACTTTCCAAGATCAGAGACGGCAGATTTGACGTCTCTGATCATGGGCATCCGTCACTCGACGCCGGCTCGCCCGATAGCCTCTGCGACATGCTGCTGAGCGACCGCGACATCCGGGCCGAGGTCGAGGCCAAGCGGCTCGGCGTCGAACCGTGGGACACCGGCCTGGTCCAGCCGTCGAGCGTCGACGTCCGGCTCGACCGGTTCTTCCGCGTCTTCAACAACTCGCGCTACACCCACATCGACCCGTCGATCCAGCAGGACGACCTGACCGCGCTCGTCGAGCCGGACGGCGAGGAACCGTTCGTCCTGCATCCGGGCGAGTTCGTGCTCGGTTCGACGCTGGAGATCGTGACGCTGCCCGACGACCTGGCGGGACGCCTCGAGGGCAAGAGCTCGCTCGGTCGCCTCGGTCTGCTGACGCACTCGACCGCTGGCTTCATCGACCCGGGCTTCAACGGTCACATCACGCTGGAGCTGTCCAACGTCGCCAACCTGCCGATCATGCTGTGGCCCGGGATGAAGATCGGGCAGCTCTGCCTGTTCCGGCTCTCCAGCCCGGCCGAGCACTCCTACGGGTCGGCGGTGTACGGCTCCCGTTACCAGGGCCAGCGGGGCCCGACCCCGAGCCGGTCGTACCAGAACTTCCGGCGCTGGCCGACACAGTAGGCGCTCAGTGGCTAGGCCTGCTTGACCTCGTTCAGCCGCCCGGTGGCGACGTCGAAGACGAAGCCGCGGATCGCGTCCTTCTTCGGCACGAACGGGCTCGCCTTGATGCGCGCGATGGACTGCCGCACGTCGGTCTCCAGGTCGGCGAAGGACTCGGCGGCCCACGGCGGCTTGATGCCGACCTCCTCGAGGATGGATTGCTTGAACTCGTCGTCGGTGAAGGTGAGCATGCCGCAGTCGGTGTGGTGGATCAGGATGATCTCGTGCGTGCCGAGCAGCCGCTGGCTGATGGCCAGCGAGCGAATCTCGTCCTCGGTAACGACGCCGCCGGCGTTGCGGATGACGTGCGCCTCGCCCTCCTTCAGGCCGAGCGCGCCGTAGACGTTCAGGCGCGCGTCCATGCAGGCCACGATCGCGACGTGCTTGGCCGGCGGCAGCGGGAGCGGGCCGGAGAAGGACGCCGCGTACTCGGCGTTGTTGGCAAGATACTCGTCGGTGACCGTCATGCTCTTCACTCCTATCGGCTAAATAGACAAGGACGAGTCAACCACATAGCTCCGGTGATCACTTGCCTGCGGTCACGGCTTTGAGCTCGTCGAGCGACTCCCGGATGAGTCGCGGAAAGTCGCGCTGATTTGTTTCGCTGATCCAGCGTTCGAACGCGATCTTGAAGACAGCGATCCCGGCCTCGGCGGTGAGGCTCGCGGCTGGGTCGGTGAGGCCGCGCCGCCGCAGTGTGTCGGCCAGCGCCGAGGCGATTGATGCGAGCTTGATCAGCTCCCGCTCCTGGAGTCCTGGGTTCGCGGCAATCACGGCCTGGCGTTGTAGGGAGTATTCGCGGCGCTCCTGGAGTAGGGCGCCGGCGCCCTCGAACGCCGCAACGACCGCGTCGATTGGCGCCACCGAATCAGTCGCGCCGGCGACGCTGGTCACGAGGAGCTCCTGGAGTGAATTCGAGAAGAGCACCTCGCGCTTGTCGGCGAAGTGCCGGAAGAACGTCCGCTCCGTGAGACCGGCCCGCTTCGCGATCTCCGCGACGGTGGTCTGTTCGAACCCGCGCTCGATGTAGAGCTCCAGTGCCGCCTGCTCCAGGCGGCCGCGGGCGTTCGGCTCCCATCGACCCATACCGTCATCATAGGTGATTGATGGCAGGGGCTGACATCGCGTGCTACGTTTGATGACAGTGACTGACATACAGTCGCCCACTGGCATACAGGAGGTCTCTCATGCGCGTATTCGTCACCGGCGCGTCCGGTTGGATCGGCTCCGCGGTCGTTCCCGAGCTGATCGGCGCGGGGCATGAGGTGGTCGGACTCGCGCGCTCGGACTCCTCGGCCGAGGCGCTCGTCGCCGCCGGTGCAAAGGTGCATCGCGGCACTCTCGACGACCACGAAAGCCTGCGCGCCGCCGCGGGCGCGTCGGACGGGGTCATCCACCTCGCGTTCAAACACGACATCGCGTTCTCGGGGGGCTATGAGGCCGCGGCCGATGCGGACCGCCGGGCCATCGAGACGCTCGGCGCTGCCCTCGAGGGTTCCGATCGGCCCCTCGTAATCGCCGCCGGGACGGCCGCCCTCCCCGGCGGGCGGGTGGGGACCGAAGAAGACGCACCCGATCCCGACCACCCGATGCGCGCGCGCTTCGCCGGCGAGCAGACCGTGCACGCCCTCGCCGCCCGTGGTGTTCGCTCGTCAAGCGTGCGGCTTGCTCCCACTGTGCACGGCGATGGAGATCAGGGGTTCGTGCCGATGGTGATCGCGACCGCCCGCGCGAAGGGCGTCTCCGGCTACATCGGCCACGGGACCAACCGCTGGCCGGCCGTGCACCGTTTCGATGCCGCCCGCCTCTTCCGGCTGGCGATCGAGAAGGCCCCCGGGGGATCGGTGTTGCACGCGGTCGCAGACGAGGGCGTGCCGGTTCGCGGCATCGCCGAGGTGATCGGCCGTCATCTGAACCTGCCAGTGGTCGCCATCTCTCCCGACGACGCCGGCGAGCACTTCGGCTTTCTGGCCGCTCTGCTCGCGGCCGACATCCCGGCCTCGAGCGCGCTGACCCGTGAACTGCTCGGATGGCAGCCCACGCATCCCGGCCTCATCGACGATCTCGAAGCGGGCCACTACTTCTAGAGCTTCAACATCCACCCGTGTGGGTCGGGCTCCTGGCCGGTCTGCAGGGCGAGCAGCTTCTCGCGCAACTGCATGGTCACCGGCCCGGGAGCGCCGTCGCCGACCGTCCACGAATCGTTGGCGCTCTTCACCGAGCCGACGGGCGTGATGACCGCCGCCGTGCCGCACGCGAACACCTCGGTGATGGCCCCCGACGCATTGCCCTCGCGCCACTCGTCCGTGGAGATCTTGCCTTCCTCGGCGACGTGGCCGAGGTCGCCGGCCAGCGTGAGCAGCGAGTCGCGGGTGACGCCGGGGAGCAGCGTCCCGGTGAGGGCGGGGGTGACGATCCGCGCCGACGGGCCGGAGCCGTGGACGAAGTAGAGGTTCATTCCGCCCATCTCCTCGACCCACCGATGCTCAGCGGCGTCGAGCCACACCACCTGGTCGCAGCCCTGGGCGGTGGCGTGGGCCTGCGCGACGAACGCCGCCGCGTAGTTGCCGGCGCACTTCGCCTCGCCGGTCCCGCCCGGCGCGGCTCGGGTGTACTCCGTCGAGAGCCACACCTTCACCGGCTTCACCCCGCTGGTGAAGTACGCGCCGGCCGGGGAGGCGATCAGTAGATAGGTGTACGAGCTGGACGGCTTGTTGACGCCCAGGCCGACTTCGGTGGCGATCATGAACGGGCGGAAGTACAGCGACTCGGCCGGGTCGTTCGGCACCCACCCCTGGTCGATGTCGGCCAGGGCCTGCAACGACCCGACGAACAGCTCCTCCGGCAGCTCGGCCATCGCCAGCCGGCGAGCCGAGCGCTGAAAGCGCCGCGCGTTCGCGTCCGGCCGGAACGTCGCGATCGAGCCGTCCGCCTGCCGGTAGGCCTTGAGCCCCTCGAAGATCTCCTGGCCGTAGTGCAGCGCGGACGTCGCCGGGTCCAGCGAGAGCGGCCCGTACGGAACTACCCGTCCCTGGCCCCAGCCGTCCTCCGCGGTCCAGTCGATGCGGACCATGTGGTCGGTGAAGTAGCGACCGAAACCGGGCGCGGCGAGAATCGCGGCCCGCGCGTCATCGCTAAGGGGGGAAGGATTGCGTTCCACGCTGAAGGTGACGCCGCTGGTGCTCATAGTTGGTCAGCTTATTCCGCCGCCCCGAACATTTCTGCTGTCCTCGCGTTCCAACCAGGTCTGCGGTCAGGCGGTTGCCTACGAGGACCAGCGGCGCGTTACTGCTCGATCGGCTTCTGGTCGGTGAGGATCGAAACGAGGGTGCCGACCTCGTCGTCCGACGCCGACAGCGCGACGGCCGGCAGCGACTTCGTCAGCATCTCGAGCAGTTGTTCGCGATCGAAGCGGCGGCTGTCGATCCAGCGGATCACGCACTCCTCGACATAGGCCACCCAGCCGTGGACGGCGAGGTCGGCGCGGTCACTGAGCTCGAAGCCGAGCTGGGCGATGACGTCGATGACCCGCTGGGCCATCGTGGCCCGGGTGTTGTCGAAGATCGCCCGCATCTCGAGATCGGCACTGGCGGCACCGCGGACCAGGGACTTGTAGTTGTCCGGGTTCTCCTCGACGTAATCGATGAACGCCGACAGCGCGCCCCGCAACGCTTCGACGGGTGGCCGCGAGGTGTCCGGCTCGGTGCGACGGATCATCTCGGCCGCAGCGGCGCGGGCGACCTCGGTATGGAACTCCTGCTTGGAGGAGAAGTAGTGGAACAGCAGGCCGCGGGAGATTCCGGCGCTCTGCGCGATCAGTTCCACCGAGAGTTCGTCCAGTCGACGCGTCGCGAGCAGTTCCACGCCGAGCTCGATCAGCTGGGCCCGCCGGGCCTCGGGGCTGAGTCGCACCCGCTTTGTCGCCGTCATGCTCCTACCCTATCTCCCTATTGAACGTGAGCCAACTATCTATTGACCCACGTTCAATGACTGAACTACCCTCGACACCATGACGCAGGCACCCACCCGTCGCCCGGCTGCCAAGCAGGCGAGGCAGCCCAATCAGCAGCCCACGAGCGCGCCCGAGTCCGCTCCGCGCCGCCACGTCGGCGTCCTCATCGTCGGCAGCGGGTTCGCCGGCCTGGGCGCCGCCATCCGCCTGAGCCAGGACGGCCGCGACGACTACCTCGTCGTCGAGCGGGGCAGCGAGGTCGGCGGCACCTGGCGGGACAACACCTATCCCGGCGCCGCTTGCGACGTGCCCTCGCACCTGTACTCGTACTCCTTCGAGTTGAACCCGCGCTGGTCGCGCTCGTTCTCGCCGCAGTCCGAGATCCAGGACTATCTGCGCGGCGTGGCGGCGAAGTACAACATCGGCGACAAGCACCTGTTCAACACCGAAGTCACCCTGGCCCGGTGGGACGCGGCCGCGAACCGTTGGCTTGTCGACACCACCGGCGGCGAGTTCAGCGCGGACGTTCTCGTCAGCGCGGTCGGCGCGCTGTGCGAGCCGGCCTTGCCCGACATCAAAGGCATCGAGAGCTTCCAGGGCGAGGTTTTCCACTCCGCCCGCTGGAACCACGACGCCGACCTCGCGGGCAAGCGGGTCGCGGTCATCGGGACCGGTGCCTCGGCGATCCAGATCGTGCCGGCCATTGCCGATCGGGTCGGTCATCTCGACGTCTACCAGCGCACCGCGCCGTGGATCATGCCGCGGCACGACCGCGACTACCCGCGCGCCGAGAGGCTGATCTACAAGTACGTCCCGGGTGCCCAGCGCCTCGCGCGCGAAGCCATCTACTGGGGCCGCGAATCGTTCGTGCTCGGCTTCGCATTCCAACCCAAGATCCTGCTCGCCGCCCAACGGATGGCGACGAAGCACATCGCCAAGCAGATCTCTGACCCGCAGCTGCGCGCGCGGGTCACTCCGGACTGGCAGATCGGCTGCAAGCGCATCCTGATCTCCAACGACTGGTATCCGGCCCTGCAGAAGGAGCACGTCGACCTGGTGACCGACGGCATCGCCGAGGTGCGGCCGAACGCGATCGTCACTCGCGACGGGACGGTGCGCGAGGTCGACGCGATCGTGGTCGCGACGGGATTTCACGTCACCGACTCACCGACGTACGAGCTGATCCATGACGCCGGGGGCCGCTCGCTCGCGAGCCTCTGGAGCGTACGCGGCATGCAGGCGTACAAGGGCGCGACGGTGTCCGGCTTCCCGAACATGATGTTCGTGATCGGGCCGAACACCGGCCTCGGCCACAGCTCGATGGTCTACATGGCCGAGTCGCACATCAACTACGTCCTCAGCGCGTTGGACGAGCTGCGCCGCCACGGCATCGCGACGTTCGACGTCCGGGACGAGGCCCTGCGCGAGTACAACGCCGGGCTCCAGAGCCGCATGAAGCAAACCATCTGGACGAAGGGCGGCTGCGCGAGCTGGTACCTGGACGCGCACGGCAACAACACGACGTTGTGGCCCAGCTTCACGTTCACGTTCCGGGCGATGACGCGCAGGTTCGACCTCGCCGCCTACCGCACGACGGCGAAGGCCGACCGTGCCGACCGTCCCCTCGAGACCGTTGCCGAAGGAGTCCCCGCATGACGAGCGTCAAGGGCAAGGTCGCGGTGGTGACGGGCGCCGCGTCGGGGATCGGACGGGCGCTCGCGTGCGAGCTGGCGCGCCGGGGCGCGTCCGTCGCCATCAGCGACGTGGACGAGGTCGGGCTCGCCGAGACGGCAAGGCGGGTGCGGGTGATCGGCGCGCACGTGCACGAGCAGCGCCTCGACGTCATCGACCGCGGGGCCGTCCTGGCGTACGCCGACCGCGTTGCCGCCGAGTTCGGCCGGGTCAACCTGATCTTCAACAACGCGGGGATCGCGTTCACCGGCGACATCGCCGACATGTCGTTCGAGCAGATCGAGCGGGTCGTCGACGTCGACTTCTGGGGCGTGGTGAACGGCACCAAGGCGTTCCTGCCGCACCTCATCGCATCCGGCGAGGGGCACGTCGTCAACGTCTCCAGCCTGTTCGGCATCCTTTCCGTCCCCGGCCAGGGCGCGTACAACGCCGCGAAGTTCGCGGTGCGCGGTTTCACCGAGGCGCTGCGCCAGGAAATGCTGATCAGCGGTCACCCGGTGCAGGTCACCTGCGTGCACCCCGGCGGCATCAAGACCGCGATCGCGCGCAACGCCGGCGCGGTCGCGGGCCACGACCAGGCCGCCCTCGCTGCCTTCTTCGACAGCAAGCTCGCCAAGACCTCTCCGGACGCGGCGGCGAGGTCGATCCTGCGGTCGGTCTCGGTGAACGCACCGCGCGCCCTGGTCGGCTTCGACGCGAAGCTCCTCGACATCCTCGTGCGACTGGTCGGAGCGCGCTACCAGCGGCTCCTCGCGATCGGCGCCAGGAAGGCGCAGCCGCGTCCGACCGGCCTCGCCGGCACCGCCGCGGTGCGCCCGGAAAGGCAGGTGTCGGCCTGATGCATCTACCCAGGGCGCTGGTCATCTCGGTCGCGACGCCGGTCTACCGGATCGGGCT
>JAOPVG010000019.1 GCA_025966255.1 Jatrophihabitans sp. | reverse complement strand
AGGCGGAGTTGAACGCGAGGAAGGTCTGCACGACCATCGCCTCGTTCCAGTACACCGGCCAGCGCTCGCCGAAGAGCCAGGTGTCAGCCGGGTACGGCACGTTGTACGGGAACGGGACGTCGTGGATGTGCACGAAAACGCCGGGCTTGATCCGCGGCAGCACCTCCAGGAACAGGTAGGCCACGTCACTGTCGATCTTCAGCGCATGTGACGAGTCGATGAACAGCACGTCGCCCGCGTCGAGTTGCTCGAAGCGCGACACCGGGACGTCCTGCACGAAGCACTCGATGAGGTCTATCTCGGGTAATGCCTTGAGCGCAGCGAACGGGTACGGCTCGATGCACGTGATCCCGCGGGGTGACGCGTCCTCGGCGTTGAGCCGGCCCGCCAGCGTCGCGTAGTACGTCGACAGGCCCGACCCGACCTCGAGGTACGCCGACGGCTTGTGCTCGCGCAGCATGAAGTACAGGGTCCGAGCATCGAAGGGTGGGTAGCCCGGCCCGAAGCCCTGGCGCTGGTTCGCCGCATAGTCCCCCGCTTGGCTGCCGAAGTCGCCGTCCCAGCGGTCGGCGAGGCCGGCGAGCCGCTCCTTCATCGCCGGTAGATCGACGTCGAGGCCGGCCAACCCGCTGGGCCGGTTCCACCGGCTCTTGGTGGCCTCGATCTCGCTCAGCACCGGCAGGGTGGAGTAGTAGTCCGCCTTCTTCACGACATTGAAGCCGAGGCGGCCGAACACCGCGTGGGCGAGGCGCACCCGCCCGCGCCGGGCCACGAAGACGACCCGGTCGAGCAGCTCGACCACGAACCCGGGCAGGAACCGGGCGGCCCGCTGCTTGGCGCTCGCCGGGCGGGGCGCGGGCGCTGCCTGCTCGACGGGCGGCGGGCTGACGTCGTTCACCATCGGGTCTCCTGCGAGTGGGGCGGTCACGTTCGGCTAGGACTTGCGGAAGAAGACGCCGTCCAACTGCAACATGCGCTTGGTGTCCGGCTCGACCCAGCCCGGTTCGACGTACCAGAGGTCGAAGCCGTGCCCGCCGAGGTACTCGATCATCTCGGGCAGCAGCGCCTGACCGTCGTAGAGCGGCACGAGCGTCATCTCGGTGCGGACCGCGCCGAAGCCGTCGATCGTGTCCGCCGCGCCTTCCAGCACCGACATCTCGAAGCCCTGGACGTCGATCTTGAGCAGGGTGCGCTCCGGCGTCAGCCCGTGCCGCGCCACCAGCTCGTCCACCGTCGTGGCGGTGACCTGTTCGGTCCCGACGTAGGCCGTGGCCGCAGCCGCGTCTGTGCTCCGCTGCAGGATGGGCAGCACCGACGACGACACCGAGTTCTCCGACACGTTGACCGTCACCGTGCCCGGGGAACTGGACACCGCGGCGTGCTCGACCTCCCAGTTGCCGTCGGCCTGCGCCCGGTGCTGCAGCCTCCCGTAGGCCTCGCGCAGCGGCTCGACGGACACGATCCGGCCGTCGAATCCGCCGCGCCGCATCAGCTGGCCGAACTGGCCGACGTTGGCGCCGATGTCGAGGACGTCCGTGATGCCCTGCCGCGCGAGCGAGTGCAGGAAGCGGTACTTGAATCGGTCCCGCGTCACCTCGAGCCCGGCTCGGTTCACCAGGAGGCGCGCGGCGACACTGGCCCGCGTCTTGAGCGGGAGGCGGTGGGCCGTCATTGGTGCTCGCCCGACTCGGCCGGCAGGAGGTCGCCGCGGACGAACAGGCCGTCGTACTGCAGCATCCGGCCGGTCCGCTCGTCCCCGAAGCCGCCCTCGAGCGTGTACAGCGCGAACCCCAGGCCGGTGAGCCGGTCGGTCAGCGCGTCGGCCAACTGCTGGCCGGCGTAGAGCGGCACCAGCGACAGTTCCAGTTGAATCGCGGCGAACTTCGCCAGCAAGTCTCCGGCACCGTCGAGCACCGGCGCTTCGTAGCCCTGGGTGTCGATCTTGAGCAGAGTACGGGTGGGGTCAACATCGTGCTGACGGACGAGGTCGGCGACCGTGGTCACCGGTACCTGCCGGGTGGCGACGAACTTCGAGCCGGGGGCCGCGCCCAGATGCGCCGCGGTCATCGGCAGGATCGACGACGAGTACGAGTTGGCCGACACGTTGATGTCGAGGGTGCCCGGCTCGGCGCCGACCGCGGTGCAGACGTGCGCCCAGCGCTCGTCACCCGCAGCCCGCCTCGTGAGCCCCTCGTACGCGTCCGGCAGCGGCTCGCAGGACACCACACGGCCGCGGTAGCCGCTCGATCGCAGGGCCGAGCCGTATTGGCCGACGTTCGCGCCGATGTCGAGCACGGCGTCGGCCCCGAGCCAGGCCAAGGTCGTGGCCACCCGCACCGGGAACGGATTGCGGACGAGATCGAGGTTGCGGCGATACAGCGTGGAGCGCAGAGCGATCTTGGCGTATTCACGCGCTCGTCCGGCCCGCACGGCCGCGCTGTCCTTCACGGCCATGCGATCTCCGTCCGATGATGTGTCTGGCAGTGCGCACGCGATGCTAGCTGTGCGCCGTCAGGCGAGACACACCCGCCGTCCGTACGGGCCACTCGTGGTCTGCGACGACGCAACCTTGCCGTCGATGATGATCGAGCACGTGATGCGGACACCTTTGGGTCCGGCCTGTACGAACAGTGCGGCGTAGTCGGGCCGACCGGTCACGGTGGTGCGGATGGACCAGCTCGTCCCCAGCTTCGTCGCCCGGCCGTAGACCCGGTCCGGGCTGGTGGGCACCAGGTAGCCGACCCCGGGAATCGGCGCGGACGACGTGACGCGCAGGACCAACGAGTGCGAGGGCAGATCGGCGTAGGTGAAGCCACCCGGCTCGGCCGGCGTCAAGGTGACCCGCGGCAGCTTC
>JAOPVG010000013.1 GCA_025966255.1 Jatrophihabitans sp. | reverse complement strand
GAGGAGTGGAAATTCCGCGCCATCGGACAGGGCTACGCGTCCGGCCTCGCCGGGCTCGCCAACGACTTCGGCATCGACACCGGCCACGCCGACCCCGATCCGGGTGAAGCGCCCGCCCCTCCGCCGGCCGTCCTGGTACCGGCCGCCCCGGCCGCGGCCTCGCTCGATCTCACCCCACCGGCCCAGGAGTACCCCGCCCCATCTCCGGCCCAGGACTACCCGGCCCCATCTCCGGCCCAGGACTATCCGACACCTCCGCCGGCCACCCAGGACTACCCGACTCCATCACTGCCGCAGGGCTACCCGCCACCGGCGGCGGCCAGTTATCCGGCGCCGCCCCAGCCGGCACCCGCCCAGCCGGCACCCGCGCCGGGCGGGGTCAACCTGCGTAAGAACGAGAAGGCCGACCTGCACCACTCGGGCGCGGCGCCGCTGAGCCGGGTGGTGTTCAGCCTGGGCTGGACCCCGGCCGAAGGACGCAGCGACATCGACCTGGACGCGTCGGTCATCGCCTTCGACGCAGCCGGCGAGAAGCTGGCCATCGTCTGGTACATGCACACCAACGAGTTCTACGGCGCGCTCCAGCACACCGGCGACAACCGTAAGGGCGGCTACGGGGACGTGGAACAGATCCTCGTCGATCTGCAGCGGATGCCCATGAACGTCGACTCGTTGATCTTCACGATCAACTCCTTCCGCGGGCACACGTTCACCGACATCGCGCAGGCCTATTGCGCGGTGCAGAATGTCGACGACGGTGAAGTGCTCGTCCGCTTCGATCTGTCCGACACCCAACCGAGCACGGCGGTGCTGATGACCGAGCTCCGCCGCGGGGCCCAGGGCATGTGGCAGATGCGGGCGATCGGCGAGTACCACGACTGCCGCACGGTGAAGAAGCTGGTTCCGTCCGCTTCCCGCCAGTCCAAGCTGGGCCGCTGACGCATGGCCCACCATCACCCCCACGACGCAGACGCACCCGACTGGAACGCCCTCGGCGCCGAGCTCGTGTTCGAAGGCGAACTGGCCGAACCGATCGTCGCGGGCACCGCCCGCTGGGTCGCCGACCTGGTACCCGAGATCGCCACCATCCTCGACATCGGCAGCGGGCCGGGCGTCGCCGCGGGCCTGCTGGCCGCAGCATTCCCGGGCGCCCGAGTGGTGGCCGTCGACGGCGCCCCGGCCCTGCTCGATCTCGCCCGTCAGCGGGCAGCGCGGCTCGGGCTCAGCGAGCGGCTGACGACGCGCGTGGCCACGCTGCCCGACGACCTGCCCAGCCTCCCGGTCGCCGACCTCATCTGGGCGAGCGGCGTGGTGCACCACCTGCCCGATCCGCAGCAGGGTCTGCAACAGCTGGGCCGCCAGTTGCGTCCGGGTGGCGTGGTGGCGATCCGCGAAGGTGGCCTGCCGCTGCGGTTCCTGCCCGAGGGCGCCGAGCCGGGCCTGCTCGCTCGGATCGAGGTGGCCTGCGACGAACTGCTGGCCGAGGGCCACCATCCCGGCGGCGTGGTCTCCCCCGGCGCCGCCTGGCCCGACACGCTGCGCGCCGCCGGGCTGAGCTACCGCGGCAGCCGCAGCTTCCTGTTCGAGCGATCCGCACCGCTGTCGGGCCCTGAGCGCGACTGGCTGCGCCGCCGGCTGGAGCGGCTGCGTGACGTGGCCCAGGACCGCCTGGCTCCCGGCGACCTCGAGGCGATCGCTCGGTTGGTCGATCCCCACGCACCGGACGGCATCGCGCACCGCGACGACGTGTTCATCCTGGGCGCCGGCACGATCCACGTGGCCGCCGTCGGCTGACCCATCGCGCAACGGACGCGGACGCGGACGCACCGGCCGATCGCTGCACAGACCGATGCGCCACGATGGAGACATGACGACGATCTCGAAGGGTGCCAACCTCCCGATCGACGCGGCGGCCGTCCGGGCCGAGCTGGCGTGGTCGCCGGGCCCCGGGGTTCCGGACGTCGATGCATCGGCCTTGCTGCTTCAGGAGTCCGGCCGCGTGCGTACCGACGCCGACTTCGTGTTCTACAACCAGCCACGGCACGCGAGCGGCGCGGTGCGACACACCGGCAAGAAGGGCACGGTCGACACCGTCGAGATCGATCTCGCCGCGCTCCCGCCCGACATCGAGCGGGTCGTGCTGGCCGCATCGGCCGACGGCGGCGTGTTCGGGCAGGTACCCGGCCTGCGACTGACCATCGTGGACGCCGGCTCGGGCGCGCCACTCGTCGAGTTCCCCATGACGGCGGGTGAGGAGACCGCGATCCTCAGCGGCGAGCTGTACCGCCGCAATGGGCAGTGGAAGTTCCGGGCCGTCGGGCAGGGCTACACCAGCGGTCTGGCCGGCATCGCCAACGATTTCGGAATCTCGGTCGCCGAGGAACCGCCTGCCCCCTCGGCGTCACCGGCCCTGGCCCCGCCGCCCCCAGCGGCGCCATCCCCGCCGTTCGGCGGCACGCCGTTGCCGCCCCCGCCGCCACCAGGACCGGCTCCGGTCTTCCCCGGAACGCTCCCGCCTCCCGGTGCGGCCCCCTCCGCCCCGCCCGCCCCGATCAATCTGGACAAGGGACGCGTGAGCCTCGTCAAAGGCGCCCGCGTCAGCCTGGTGAAGCGCGGCGCGCCGGCGCTCAGCCAAGTGACGATGGGCCTGGGCTGGGATCCGGCGAAGGGTAAGAAGAGCATTGATCTCGACGCGTCGGCGATCGCGTTCGACGCCACCGGCAAACAGGTCGGCCTGGCCTGGTTCATGCATCTGAAGGAGTTCAAGGGGGCGCTGCGCCACGGCGGCGACAACCTCACCGGGCGCGGCGACGGCGACGACGAGAAGATCTTCGTCGACCTGCAGGGGCTGCCGCCCGAGGTCGCGGCGTTGGTCTTCACCATCACGTCGTTCCGTGGGCAGAAGTTCACCGAGGTTGCCAACGCGTTCTGCCGGCTGGTCGAGACCGGAAGTGGCGCCGAGCTGGTCCGCTACGACCTGTCCGACTCGCAGCCGGCCAGCGCGGTGATCATGGCGATGCTGCGGCGCGTCCCCGACGGCAGCTGGGAGATGCGGGCGATCGGCGAGTTCCAGGACTCGAAGACGGTGAAGAAGCTCGTCGAGCCGGCCGCGCGATACGTCACGCAGCCCTGACCCGTCGCAGGCCCGGGCGCCGGAAGCCGATCAATCGACCGGCGTGCGGTCGTCGCGCCACGTGATGCGGTCGTAGCCGTACGCGCGGGCGGCCTCCCGCACGTCGCCGTCGATCGTCTCCGTCTCGGCCCGGATCACCAGCTCGCCCCCGAGGTTGTAGATGGACATGAGCACTGCGATGCGGCCCGGGTAGAGCGCCTCGAGCGGCAGTTCGAGGCGCGCGCCGCCGAACGTCTCGCCGACGAGTGTGCCGCCCCACGTGAGTTCCGTCCGGGACTCGGAGAACGCGTAAATGGTGATGCGCTCGATGTCGCGCACCTGCCGCAGATCAAGGCTGATCCGCTCGTACTCCTCCCGCGCCGCGACGATCACCGGACGCCGCGAGGACGGCGGGGCGAAGCGGTGGCCGTCAGCATGCTGCACGGTCGACGATCCGCCCGAGCGAAGTTGGTACACCGCACCAAGGCGCAGGTCGCCGACCTCGGGCGAGCACACCGCCTCGATGTCGAAATGGCCCACGCCGGACTGCACGCGGGTCAACGTGACCGTCGGCGACTTCACGCCCATCAGGTACTGCTCGCCGGCGGCTACCCGGACATCCCGATGGACGGCCAGACCCGACCTCGCCGGCGCCAGCGGCGCAACCCGGGCGCCCGGGGTCGGACCGGCGGGCCGATCGGACAGATCGAGCGGGCTGGACGTCGCGGCCGGCGCCGCCGGGCGCGCCGGAGGATCGGAAAGATCGAGCGAGTCGGACGACGACGATGCGGGCGGTGGCGCGGCCGGGCGACTCGGTCGGGACAGGTCGATCGACGGCGCCGGTGGCGGGCTGGGTGCTGAGAGGTCAAGGCCGCCCGTCGACGCCGGCGCCGGCGGTCCCGGAGTCGGCTCGGCCGGGCTCGACCGACGCGGACGCGAGAAGTCGATGCCCGGCGGGCCCGAGCTTCCGCGATCGGCCGACGGGCTCGACGTCGGCGCCGACCGGTCCGGCCGGCTGTAGTTGATCGGCTTGGCGGACGACGACGACGAGGACGACGCACCCGCCGGAGCAGGTGCCGCAGGGGCCCTGCGCGGCCGGCTGCGCCGACGCAGGAAGGTGAGGTCGGTGCGCACCGGCGCGGTGGCCGGATCCCCGATCACCGCGGACCCGCAGTCACAGTCGCCCTCGCTTCGCTCGGGACGCATGGCCAAGCCTGCCCGGCCTAGTTCGCTGGCAAGCGTCGCTCACAACGGAATCCCGTAGTCAGCGGCGATGCCGGCAATGCCCTTCGAGTAGCCCTGCCCCAGCACCTTGAACTTCCAGTCGTTGCCGTTGCGGTAAATCTCCCCGAGTGCCACCGCCGTCTCGGTGTGGAACGCCTTGGCCAGCTCTTCCGAGCGCACCAGTTCCTTGTTGTCGTCGCGGTTGAGCACCCGCACGACGCAGGCGCGCAGTTGGCCGAGCGTGCGCCGCTGCGCCGGGCCCTCGTTGACGTAGAGCACGACCACGATGCGGTCGATCTCCGGTGGCACCGACGGAAGGTCGACCTCCAGCTGTTCGTTGTCGCCGCCCAGCGCCTTCTCGAGCTGCTGGACGGACATCTCCGGAGAGGCGATCTGGTTGAAGAACACGAAGTCGCGATCGGAGCGGGCGCGACCGTCCGGACCGCACAGGATCGCCGCGAACACGAGGTTGTCGTCGAGCGCCCGCTCCGACCCGGCGTTCCAGGACACGCCGAGAGCGAGCCCCGTCAGCCCGGGGATCTCGCGGGTGAGGGCGACATTCGCGCCCCGCTTCATCTCGGCCATTCCTTCGACCCTAGGACATCCGTCCTGTGCTACAGATCCAGGTCGGAACGGCTGAACTTCGTCTGCAGGAAATTGCCCTGAGTGAAGATCGCGTCGACGTCGTGGGCCCGCGTCGCCTGAAGCAAATCACCGGCCGCCGAGGAGAGCGAATCGAGCTGCTCACGCAGGGCGGCGCGGGGCGTGCGACCGGACGGCCCGGCCTTGTCGGTCAGGTGCGGGTCCAGGTTCAGGTAGGTGCGCAAGGTGGTCGGGAGGTAGTCCTTGACGATGCCGTTGATCGACACCACTGCGTAGATGTCGAGATCGCCATCCGACGCGGTGTCGATCACTTCGCGAATCGTGTCGGTGATGCCGCGCGACACCACGACCGCCTCGACCGGGAGTTTGCCGGCGTTGCGGTTGATGAACTGCACGAGCTCCCACTGCCGCCGCAGCAGTGCCGCCGGGGTGTCCTCGGTCGCGGGATCCGGGGCAGGCGGAGGTGGCGGGGTGTCGTCCTGCTGGCCGCGTCGAAACCAGGTCATTGCCGAACAACTCCCGGGCAGCAGCCCGGCGCCGTCATGACCCGATCTGGCTGGGGCCGCCCTGGCCGCCGAGCTCGGCGGTCGCGCCCTCGCCACGGCGGGTGCGCTCGAGGTAGGGCTGGGCCCGCTGGATCTGGCCCTCAAGGGCGGTGACCGTGGCCGACATGCTGTCGACGGCCTGCGCGAGGAACGTGTCGATCGCGTCCATCGTCTGGAAGACGTTGTCGAACGCGGCCTGCAGCTTCTGCACGTCGATCGTGCTACTGGCGGCCTGCTCGTTGATCGCCGCGCCCTGCACCTTCAGCTGCTGCGACGTCGACTCGATCAGGTTGGACGTGGTGGTGTTCAACGCGGTGATCTGGTCGAGGACGAGCTTCTGCCGCGACAGCGCCTGCGACACGATCACCGCGGTCCGCAGGGCGGAGATGGTCGTGGTCTGGGCGCGGTCGACACCCTTGATCAGCTCGAGGTTGTTCTTGCGGACGAGATCGAGGGCCATGTAGCCCTGCACCGAGACCGCCATCTGGGTCATGATGTCCTGCCGGCGCTGCCGGATCGCGAACAGCGCATCGGACTTCAGCGTGTTGGCCGCCTCGCTGTTGCCGCCGGCCTCGAGCTCGGCGACCTTCTGCGTGATGGCGTCGTCGAGGGCGGAGGCGAGCGCGTTGTACTCGCTCAGCTTGCCCATCGTGGTCCACATGTTGGCCTTCTCGGTCTCGATGGCCGCGTTGTCCTTGCGGAGATCGTCCTGACCGGATTCCAGGGACTTGATGATCGCGTTGAGCTGGGTCTGCGCCGACTCGTACTTCTGGAAGTACTTCTGGATCTTGTCGCCGCCCGGCAGCCACTTCAGGACCTTCTTCATCCCAGTGAGATCGGCGCGGTTGGGGTCGAGATCGGTGACCGTGTTGCGCAGTTCGTTGAGCGTGCCGGCGACGCGGGTCTGCGCGTCACCGCCGGAGCCACCCTTGCCGGCCTTCATGGCGGCGGCGGGCCGGTCGAGCATGCGGTTGGAGACGTTGGCCGAGGCGCGCAGCTCCTTGTCGCCCATCGATGCGATGGAGTCGACCTTCTGCGAGAACGCCGGCGTGCGTGGATCCATGGCGGCGAGCTCGGCGGCGAAGGCCTCGGCCCGCTGGGCGAGCTCGGTCTTCTTCGCGTCGTCGACCGGGATGGCGCCCGCGGCCTCATCCTCCTTGACGACCGACACCGGGGCGGGTGGGGCGAGCACCAGCCCACCGCTGGCTGCGGGCGCCGCGGCCGGTGTGGCGGCAGGGGTGGCGGTCGCACCCAGATCGAGCTCGGACATGTGGTCGACTCCTAAGGCGGTTCGGTACTGCTGGCTGATTTCAGATTAGTGCTGCCCGCACAATGTGGTGTGCGCAGCCGCGGCCTACTTGCGTCCCGCCGTCCAATTCATGCCCCAGCCATAGGCCTCGTCGAGCTTGCGCTGCGCGCCGTTGAGGTAGTTGACCTCACGGCGGATGGTCAGCTCGCCCCGCTCGTTGGTCAGCAGTGCGATGGCGCAGATGCGAGCGCCGTCACGCGGGTCGTCGAGGCGGATCTCGATCGGCGGGGCGTTGAGCGGGGAGATAGTGGTGACCCCGTTCGCCGCGGCCCAGTTGGCCGCCCCCTCGTAAATGAGGGCGAAGACGAGGATGCGCTTGATCTCGGGCAGGCCCTCGAGGTTGATGAACAGGTTCTCGCCCGTTTGGACCGTGCCCGATCGGTCGTCCCCGTCGAGCCAGATGAGGTCCTGGTTGCTGTTGCGCGGGCGGGCCCGGAAGGCGTTGCCCAGGGCCTGCACGACGCCCTTGCTGCCGTCGGTGAACTCGTAGAGGCAGCCGAGGTCGAGGTCGAGCAGGGTGTTCTTGCGGAACAGTCCCTTGGCCGGCGGCTTGGCATCCCAGTTGAGGTTGACGCGCAGGAGGCCACGATTGCCGCCGTGCTTGGTCAGCGAGACCGACGGCGCGGATTTGGTGAGCGTCACCTTGCTCAGTGATACCGCCGGCGCGGCCGCGCCGCCCGGGGGCGTCGGTGCTGCGGCGGCCGTCGCGGGTGCGGCCGGTGCCGCTGGTGGTGCGGCCGGTGGCGTCGCCGGGCGCCTTGTGTAGTCGATTCCCATGCCACTGCCCTTCTAGGCGGAATTGGCTCTTCGGAAGTGCGGTCAGTCGGT
>JAOPVG010000619.1 GCA_025966255.1 Jatrophihabitans sp. | reverse complement strand
ACGCCGACGAACGTCTGGATCGCGCGTTCAGCGCGCTGGGGGATCCAGTGCGCCGGGCCCTGATCGCGCGGTTGTCCCGAGGTGAGGCGACGGTGAACGAGCTCGCCGAGCCGTTCTCGATCACGCTGCAGGCGATCTCCCGACACGTGCAGGTGCTGGAGGGAGCCGGGCTCATCACCCGCAGCCGAATCGGCCAGCAGCGCCCGTGCCACCTGAACGCAGCGGCCCTGGAAGAGATGACCGGCTGGATCGACAACTACCGATTGATCGCCGAGGGGCAATTCCGCCGCCTCGACACCGTACTCGACACCCTGAAGGAGCAAGAGAAATGAACACCACGCAGAACCCCACCACCATCTCCGCGCAGCCCGGCACGCCGTTCATCGACGTGGTCCGCGAGTTCGACGCCACGCCGGCTCAGGTGTTCCGGGCCCAGACCGACCCCGAGCTCGTGGTGCAGTGGCTCGGCCCGCGTGACCTCACGATGCGGCTCGAGCAATGGGATGTGCGCTCCGGCGGCAGCTACCGGTACATCCACAGCCGGGGCACGGACGAGTTCGCCTTCCACGGGATCTTTCACACCGTCACACCGAACGAGCTCGTCATCCAGACCTTCGAGTTCGAGGGCGTTCCGGGTCAGGTGGCGCTCGATACCGCGAAGTACGAAGACCTCGGAGGACGCACCCGGCTGCGCACGCGCTCGGTGTTCCCGTCCGTCGAGGCGCGCGACGCCGCCGTCGAGACCGGCATGACCGGCGGCATCCTCGACTCGATGGACCGTCTCGCGGAGTTGCTCGCCGGCAGCAAATGACCCATCGCCCCGTTCGCGGTGGCAGGCTGGGTCGGTGATCGACGCACGGGACGCCCTCGGCCGGGCGGCCTCGATCGGCGAGTACTTCGCGGTCGACGTCCCGTGCGGTCCGGGGTCGACGAGCCTGGCCACGTTGCTGGCTGATCCGTCGTTGCAGCAGGAGCGGGTCGCCGTCACGCGGCGGGCGTTGGCGGCTCAGAGCGGCCGAGCCGAGGACGAGATCGAGGAGCGCGCGGCCGCCTCGATCTGGTTCCTCGGCTTCGTGTCCCGGCTGGTGTCGCCTGCCTTCGGCGCTGCGGTCGTGGCCGGGGCGGTACCCCGGCTGACCCCGGCGACGGTCCACTGGCGCTCGGCACCGTCCGGGCCGGCACCGATCGCCATCGACGACGGGCACTGCAGCGCAGGACCGCCGGCGCAGCTCGCGGCCGCGCTGCACGACGAGGTCATCGCGACGGTGGTGCTGCCCTTGGCCGACGCGGTGGGCGAGATGTTTCACGTCGCCCGGCAGCTCCTGCTGGGCAACATCGCTTCATCGATCGTCGGGGCGGCAATCGTGGTCGGCACCGCCCGCCCCGATGTGCGCGACGAGGCGACGGACCTAGCGCAGCGCGTCGTCAACACCGGACAACTCGCCGGGACCGGCCGCTTCAGCGGCCCCCGCGGATTTGTCCGCAACAGCTGCTGCCTTCTCTACCGCGTGCCGGCCTTCGGGTACTGCGGCGACTGCGTATTGGCCTAACCCATGAGGGTGACCTCGTTGAAGTCGGTGCCCGTGACAGTGACCGCGGTGCCGCAGGCGGGTGGTAAGGGGTGAACCGCTGGTCAGGACAGGTGTCCCTTCCGGACGATGGGGGTGAGCCGACCCGCGATCACCGGCTGGTCGTAGTAGCGCCGCACGCTGGAGCCGAGGCGGGCGACGTCGACTCCGTAGACATGCAGCGAGATCGCCGGGCCGAGGCCCGAGTTGGTCACGCGGTGGATGTCGCCGGGTGGCGCGAACGCACTCACGTCGCCGATCCGGTTGCACCGCCGCTCGGTCCGGACGAGCGCGTGGTCCCCCGGCTCCAGCGTGAACAGCTCTTCGTCCTCGGTGCCCTGGACGACGCCGAGCACACACCAGGTGACGTGGTCATGGATGCCGGTGCCCTGCCCGGGCCGGGCGACGAACGCGACGACGGAGAAGCTGCCGTCCGGCTCGACCCAGATCGGCACGCTGCCGGCTCGGTCCGGGTTCCCCTGCCGTTCGCGCGGAGTGAGGACGTCAGCCACGCGCGGCAGATGGTGGCGCATCCCGGCGACCAGCGAGTCCCCCAGCACCGGCCAGGTCGGCGTCTCGCGCAGGGCCCGGCGCACCACTTCGACCAGGGGCATGAGCCCGGTCCGTTCCATCGTCTCAAGCGACATGCTCGTCTCCAGATTTTCTCGTTCTCTTGCTGCGATGGGATTGACGGTAGAAGGCAGCTGGCTCACCGATAAGGTCCAATCCCATGGCTGTCGAGTGGTCCGGTTTGGGTCCGGAGTTGCTGCTGACGCTGGAGCGGACCGGGCGGGGCCCGCTCGGTGCCCAGATGCAGGAGCAAGTGCGGGATGCGATCCGGTCCGGCCGCCTGGCCGCCGGCGAGCGGCTCCCGTCATCACGCGCGCTGGCGCAGGAACTCGGGGTGTCCCGCGGGTTGGTGATCGACACCTACCAGCAGCTCGAGGCCGAGGGGTATCTGACCACGCACGCCGGCTCGGCAACGCGGGTGGCGCCCACGCAGCAGCAGCTGACTGCCCCGACGGCCCTACAGTCGGCACCGCCGCGGCTCGATATCGACTTCTTTCCGAGCCTGCCCGACCTCGCGAGCTTCCCGATCCGCGACTGGACGTGGGCGCTGACCGAGGCGGCGAGGCGGGCGCCGACCGCGGCTGCAGACTACGGCGACCCGGCCGGACTCGAGGCGCTGCGCACGGTGATCGCGTCCTATCTGCGCCGGGTGCGTGGGGCGGCGACGGACGCGCAGCACATCGTCGTCTGCGGTGGCTTCACCCAGGGCATCGGTCTCGTGCTCGCGGCGCTGCGTGCGGCCGGCATGACCCGGCTTGCGGTGGAGGACCCGGGCCACCCGGACAGCGCGGTGATGGGAGTCCGCGCCGGGCTCGAGCCGGTGCCAGTACCGGTGGACGAACGCGGCGTGGTCGTGGCGGCGTTGCGCGCGAGCGGGGCGCGCGCCGTCGTGCTGACACCGGCGCACCAGACGCCGACCGGAGTCGTGCTGGCGTCCGAACGCAGGCAGGAACTCGTGGCGTGGGCCGAGGAGTGCGATGGGCTGATCATCGAGGACGACTACGACGCGGAGTTCCGCTACGACCGGCAGCCGGTCGGCGCGATGCAGGGACTGGCGCCGGAGCGGGTCGTGAACGTGGGTACGGTCAGCAAGTCGCTTGCGCCCACGCTGCGGCTGGGCTGGGTGGTGTGCCCGACCTGGCTCGTCCCGCCCGTCGCACGGGAGAAGCAGCTCAGCGATCGCGGTTCGCCCGGCCTCGATCAGCTCGCGCTCGCAACGCTCATCGAGTCGGGTCGCTTCGATCGGCATCTGCGTCGGATGCGTGGCGTCTACGGCAGTCGTCGGCAGACGCTCGTCGACGCGCTCGCCGAGCACGCGCCGCACCTCCGGCTCACCGGACTGGCCGCCGGCTTCCACGCCGTGGCGCACCTGTCCCGGGGCACGGAGGCGGATGTCATTGCCGCAGCGGGCGAGCGCTCCATCGGCCTGTACGGGATGCGCCGCTATCGCCTCGACGGCAGCGCCGAGCCGCCGGCTCTCGTGCTCGGGTTCGGAAACGTCAGCGAGCGCGCCATCCGGCGCGGCGTCGCGGCCATCGCCGACCTGCTCTGAGCCGCGATCGGTCAGATCACAGAGTCGGCAATCGCTAGCGCGGGTGGTTCGTCAGGCCCGGGCTGGTCCGGATGGCGACCCGCCGATGGCCCGCCGGGCCGGGCCGGCGCCGGGTCACCCCACCGCGAGCGCCGCCGCGCGCAGTGCGTCGACGACGGCGCGAACCGCGGGCGTCGGCTCGTTGCGGGAGCGCCGATACAGCACGCCGATGCTGCGCGAGCCGAGGCCGGGTAGCGCGATCACCCGCACGTCGGCCGGCGCCGATGCGGCGAGCGCCAGCTCGGGCACGAACGCGCCGGCGAGGCCCGCGGCCACCAGCGCCAGCGCGGCGGTGAACTCCCCGCACAGGTGCGCGGCCGGCAGGCTCAACCCGGTCGTCCGGCGCACGCGCCGCATCGCCTGACCCAGGGCGCTGTCCGTCGGCCCATCGACCCACGGTCGGTCGGCAACGGCGGCGAGCTCGTCGAAGTCCAGCCAGTCGACCGGCACCGCGACCCGGAACGGGTCGTCGGCCAGCGCCTCGTAGTGCAGCCCCCGCGGCACGGTCCGGCCGCGCTGTACGTCGTCCTCGACGAGGGCGAGATCGAGCCGGCCGGCCAGGACGTCGGCGGCCGCGGCGCGATCATCGAGCTGCACCACGCGCGGCCGCAGGCCGGGATGGGTATGCGCGAGTTCGACGAGGGCCGTGCCGGCGAAGCCGCGCAACACCGTGAAGAACGCCGCCACCGAGACCGGTCCCGTGACCGAATCCGCGAGCGCCACCAGTTCGGCCTCGGCGTCGTCAAGCACCTGCATCATGTTGTCGGCGTGGGTGACGAGGCGTCGTCCGGCCGTCGTGAACTCGGTCGAGCGCTGCCCGCCGCGGCGCGAACGGTCGACGAGCACGAACCCGGTTTCGCGTTCGAGCATCGCAAGTTGTTGCGAGACCGCCGACGGCGAGATCCGTAGTGCCGCGGCCGCGCCGACTACGCCGCCGTACCGATCGACGGCGCGCAGCACCACCAGCCGACGCGGATCGATACTCATGAAGCACAGCTTCAACCGACCCGCACCAGAAGGCAATTTTCCTTGACGGCCAGCGACCGCGATCGTCCCGACTGAGCGACCGGGCCGGCTCATGATCGGAGCGCGTCGCTCCGGTCACGGCGCGCCGAAAAAGGCCACCGCCTCGATCTCGACGAGCATGCGTGGATCGAGCAGGGCCACGACCACCATCGTCGAGGCCGGCCGGATGTCGCCGAAGATCTCGCCGTGCGCCCGCCCGACCTCTTCCCAGTCGTCGGCCCGGGTGAGGTAGGTGCGGGTGGAGACCACGTCGGCGAAGGACGCGCCGGCCGCAGTGAGCGCCTCGCCGATCTTGCGCAGCGCCTCACGCGCCTGCTCGTACGGCCCGTTCCCGACAAGCGTGCCGGCGCTATCGATGGCCGTCGTGCCGGCGACGATCACCCAGTTCCCGGCGCGCACCGCGGCCGAGAAGCCGATCACCGGTGCATAGCGGGACGACGACGGGATCCGGCTCACCACGTCGTCG
>JAOPVG010000610.1 GCA_025966255.1 Jatrophihabitans sp. | reverse complement strand
CTGGCCAGCCACGGGCTGGGGCGGATGCGGTCCCAGCGCCTGGCCGCCCTCGGCGCGGATCCCGAAGCGCCGCCGTTCTTCGGGCGCACCGACCGCGACAGCGAGGACGGCCGCCTCGAGGTCTTCCACATCGGTCGCCGGCACGTGCGCGACGACGTCGGCGATCCGGTCGTCATCGACTGGCGGGCCCCGATCGCCCGCGCCTTCTACCGGGCCACCCCGAGCGACCGGATGAACGTGCGGCTGCGTCGCCGGTTCGGTTTCCACGACGGCCTGCTCAGTTCGGTCGAGGACGAGCACCTGGACCGGGGCGAGTCCCTGGGCCTGAGCTCGGACCTGCTGCGCGCGGAGATCGAACGTCCGCGCGTGGGCCCGATGCGCGACATCGTGGCGACGATCCAGCCTGACCAGGACGATCTGGTGCGTGCCGACCTGGACACCTCCCTGTGCATCCAGGGGGCGCCCGGCACCGGGAAGACGGCGGTCGGCCTGCACCGGGCCGCGTACCTGCTCTACACGTATCCCGATCGGCTGCGCCGTTCCGGCGTGCTCGTCGTCGGACCCAACAACGCCTTCCTGCACTACATCGCGCAGGTGCTGCCGTCCCTCGGCGAGGGCGGCATCACGCAGAGCACTGTGGGCGGATTGATGTCGTGGACGGCTCAGGGCACGGAGCCGACGGACGTGGCCGTCCTCAAGGGCGATGCCCGGATGGCCGGCGTGCTGCGCAAGGCCGTGCTGTCCTACGTCGCGAAACCCACCGCCGACGTGGTCGCAATCATCGGGACGCACCGCTACCGCATCGGCGCGCACCACCTGCGCCGCTACGTCGACGATGCGCGCCGATCGCTGGGCACCGGCCTGCGCTGGTCGCTGGCCCGGGAGCGGTTGCGGATGCAGGTGGCCGAGGACGTCCGCCGCCAGCGCGAGGATGCCGGTGGCGCTCCCACCGACGCGGAGACGGCGAAGGTGGCCCGCTCGATCGCGGTGCGCGAGTGGCTCGACACCGTCTGGCCGGAGCTGTCCGCGCCGGTGCTGCTGGCCCGTCTCTACGACGATGCCGAGTTCCTCCGCCGCTGCTCGGCCACCTCCCTCACCGACGACGAGCGGGCGCTGCTGTATCGGCGGGCGCCGCGAACGGTGCGGTCGGTGAAGTGGACGGCGGCCGACGCCGCCCTGCTGGACGAACTCGAAGCGACCCTGCACACCACGGACACGTTCATCCACGCCGTCGTCGACGAGGCGCAGGATCTGTCGCCCATGCAGTGCCGGGTGATCGCGCGTCGGTGCCCGCTCGGATCGATCACGGTTCTCGGGGATCTCGCCCAGGCCACGACGCCGTGGGCGACCGGCAGTTGGCCGCTCACGCTGCAGCACCTCGGCCACGAGGCGTCGGTGCGCCCACTCACTGCCGGTTACCGCGTGCCCGGTGAGGTGCTCGAGGTCGCCAACCGGCTGTTGCCGCACATCGCTCCCGACGTCCCGCCCGCGACGTCGATCCGGCAGGGCAGCGACGCCCTGCGCTACGCCCGCGGCGGCTCGGTCGTGGACGAGGTGCTCGACTGCCTGACCGTCGAGGGTTCGGTGGGCGTCATCGTGCCCGACGCGCGGACGGAGTGGACGCTGCGGATGCTGCGCTCAGCCGGGATCGACGCCCACGTCGTCGACGACGACGCCGACCCGCGGGTGGAGGTCGTCCCGGCCAGCCAGGCGAAGGGCCTGGAGTTCGACTCGGTCGTGCTGCTCGAGCCGGCCGAGATCGTGGCCGCCGAACCGAGCCGGGTGGACGGGCTGCGCCGGCTCTACGTGGTGCTCACCCGTGCGGTGTCACGGCTGCGGATCGTCCACGACCGGCCGCTGCCACCAGAGCTGGAGTAATAAGGAGGTACGCACCGACGTCGCAGGAGGGCAGACCAATGGGATTTCTTGATCGCGCCAAGGAGAAGGCCGAGGAGCTGGCGAAGCAAGCCAAGCCCAAGGCCGAGCAGGCGAAGCAGAAGGCCAAGCCGATGGCGGAGAAGGTAAAGGACCGGTCGGGGAAGGCGGCGAAGTCGCTGAAGGACTCGGCCGAGGGATTCCGGGAGGGTCTGCGCGGGGACGACGACAAGCCCAAGCCACGACCGAAACCGGGTCCCTGACCCGGGGAGATCCGGGAGGCCGGCGGAGGCTGTCACGGATATGGTAGGAACCCCTGGGTAGTCCACGCGGTGCGCCACCCCTGTACCAACGGACTCCACAAGCGATCGAGTGCGCACGGCACGGCGACCCCGTCCGGCGTTCGACCAAGGAGCCTGGATGAGCGAACACGTCCTTGCAGTGCACCCGGAGCCGGACCTCGTGCAACTGCTCACGCCCGAAGGACAACGGGTCGAGCACCCGGACTACCCCCTGGACATCACCGACGACGAGATCTCCGCGCTCTACCGCGATCTCGTCCTCGTGCGCCGCATCGACACCGAGGCCATCGCGCTGCAGCGTCAGGGCGAGCTCGGCCTGTGGGCCAGCCTGCTCGGTCAGGAAGCCGCTCAGATCGGCTCCGGTCGAGCGCTCAAGGGCCACGACATGGCCTTCCCCACCTACCGCGAGCACGGCGTCGCCTGGTGCCGCGGCGTCGATCCGCTGACGCTGCTCGGACTATTCCGGGGCACGAACCTCGGCGGCTTCGACCCGCGCGAGCACAACTTCAACCTGTACACGATCGTCATCGGCGCGCAGACCCTGCACGCCGCCGGCTACGCCATGGGTGTCGTGCGCGACGGCGCGGTGGGCACCGGCGACCCGCAGCGCGACACCGCGGTCCTCGCCTTCTTCGGCGATGGCGCGTCCAGCCAGGGCGACGTCAACGAGGCGTTCGTCTGGGCCGGCGCGGGCAACCTGCCGGTCGTCTTCTTCTGCCAGAACAACCAGTGGGCGATCAGTGAGCCCGTCACCACGCAGAGCCGGGTGCCGCTGTTCCAGCGTGCGAGCGGTTTCGGCTTTGCGGGCGTCCGGGTCGACGGCAACGACGTCCTCGCCTGCCTGGCCGTCACCCGCAAGGCGCTCGACCACGCCCGCAACGCGCAGGGGCCGACGCTGATCGAGGCGTTCACGTACCGGATGAACCCCCACACGACCAACGACGACACCCGGCGCTATCGCCTCGGCAGCGAGGTCGAGACCTGGAAGCTCAAGGACCCGATCGAGCGTGTACGCGCGTATCTCACTCGCGTCGCGGGCTTCGACCACACGTTCTTCGAGAAGGTCGAGGAAGAGGCGAAGGCACTGGCCGAGCACGTGCGATCCGGCTGCCGCGCGCTGCCTGACCCGACGCCGGAGTCGGTCTTCGACAACGTCCACGTCACCATGTCCGACGAGTTGCGCGAACAGCGCAGCGAGTTCGTCGACTTCGTCTCGGAGGTGTCCGCGTGAGCGCTCCGGCGGCGACGACCAACAATTGGACGATGGCCAAAGCCCTCAACGAGGGCATGCGCAAGTCGATGGAACTCGATCCCAAGGTCGTCATCATGGGCGAGGACGTCGGCAAGCTCGGCGGCGTCTTCCGAATCACCGACGGGCTCCAGAAGGACTTCGGCGAGGACCGCGTCATCGACACCCCGCTCGCCGAGTCGGCGATCATCGGCACGGCCGTGGGCCTGGCGATCCGCGGCTACCGGCCGGTGTGCGAGATCCAGTTCGACGGCTTCGTGTTCCCCGGTTTCGATCAGATCGTCAGTCAGGTGGCCAAGTTCCACAACCGCTCGGCCGGGCTGGTCAAGATGCCGATCACGATCCGCATCCCCTCCGGCGGCGGCATCGGCGCGGTCGAGCACCACAGCGAGTCAGTCGAGACCTACTTCGCGCACACGGCGGGGCTGAAGGTCGTCGCCTGCAGCACGCCGTCCGACGCCTACTGGATGATCCAGGAGGCCATCGCCGACGACGACCCGGTCATCTTCATCGAGCCGAAGCGGCTCTACCACGCGGCCAGGGCGGACATCGAGGCTGCACCGACCCCGCTCTACGAGGCGCGAATCGTCCGTCCGGGACAACACGTCACCGTGGCCGGCTACGGACCCACCATGTCGACGCTGCTCGAATCGGCGAAGGCCGCGGCCGAGGACGGCATCGAGCTCGAGGTGATCGACCTGCGTTCGGTGTCGCCGCTCGACATGCCCACCGTCGTCGAGTCGGTGCGGCGCACCGGGCGCCTGATCGTGGTGCACGAGGCCCCGCAGAGCTTCGGCGTCGGCGCCGAGATCGCCGCCCGCGTCACCGAGCAGGCTTTCTACTCCCTCGAGGCCCCGGTGCTGCGCGTGACCGGCTACGACACCCCGTACCCGCCGAGCCGCCTCGAGCACGAGTGGCTGCCGAACCTCGATCGCGTCCTCGACGCCGTCGACAAGATCATGGAGTACTGACGTGAGCGAAGCTTGCGCGCGAACCATGGGCATGATGCCCGGCCAGCAGACCGAGCGAAGCGAGGTCTGACGTGCCGGTGTTGCAGTTCAAGTTGCCTGACCTGGGTGAGGGTCTCACCGAGGGCGACATCCTGAAGTGGACGGTCGCGGTCGGCGACACCATCGACGTCAACGACACCATCGCCGAGGTCGAGACTGTGAAGGCGGCCGTCGAGCTGCCGTCGCCGTACGCCGGCGTCGTCACCGGATTGCACGCGGCCGAGGGCGAGACGGTGCCGGTTGGCACCCCGATAATCTCCATCGACACCGGCGGCGCGGCCGAGGCACCCAGTCCGGCGCCCGAGGACCTCGTCCCCGCGGTGCCAGGCATCCCCGGCGAGGGCGCGGTGCCGGGCGACGAGAAGCAGATGACCCTCGTCGGCTACGGCCCGCGCGCCGAGTCCGGCGGCCGACGCCGGAGGCGGCGTCCCGAGGCGACCGCAGCCGGCGCGCAGGCGTCATTCAACGTTCCTCCGACGACCGCCCCCCATCCGGTCCCACCGCCGGCCGAGGTTGAGCCCGCCGACGAGCTGGTCGGTCGGGCGGCGCACCGCGCGCTGGCCAAGCCGCCGGTCCGCAAGCTGGCGAAGAGCCTGGGCGTCGACCTCGCCGGCGTAACGCCGACCGGTCCGCACGGGACTATCTCGCGTGATGACGTGCAGTCGGCCGCGGACGCTACCGATTTCGCCACGTCACCGAACGGCCAGACCGCCGCGCGTCCGCGTGACGCAGGGCAGCGGGAGACCCGCATCCCGATCAAGGGCGTCCGCAAGCACACGGCGGCCGCCATGGTCGCTTCGGCGTTCACCGCCCCGCACGTCACCGAGTTCATCACCGTCGACGTCACCGCCACGATGGAGCTCCGCGGCCGGGTAGCCGCCCGACGCGACTTCCGCGATGTCAAGGTCTCGCCACTGCTGTTCGTGGCCAAAGCGGTCCTGCTGGCCGCGACTCGCACGCCCGAGATCAACGCCACGTGGGACGACGCCGCCGGCGAGATCGTCCTCAAGCACTACGTGAACCTCGGCATCGCGGCCGCCACCGCACGGGGCCTGATCGTCCCGAACATCAAGGACGCGCACGCGCTGTCGCTGGTCGAACTCGCCACGGCGATCAGCGGGCTGACCGACACCGCGCGGGCCGGACGCACCTCACCCGCGGACATGTCCGGCGGCACTTTCACGATCACCAATGTCGGAGTCTTCGGGGTCGATACCGGAACGCCGATCCTCAACCCCGGCGAGTCCGGCATCCTGGCGTTCGGCGCGATCCGGCGCATGCCGTGGGTCGTGGGTTCGGGTGCGGACGAGCGGATCGAGCCGCGCTGGGTGACCCAGCTCGCGGTGTCCTTCGACCACCGGGTCGTGGACGGGCAGCAGGGCTCGCAGTTTCTGGCCGACGTGGCGTCGGTGCTCGCCGACCCGGGCCTGGCTCTGCTCTAGCCCAGGCTTCGCCCGCGCAGTGGGCGAGTGGTCGAAGCCGGTCCGCTTCGCCTGACGGTAGACTTCACGGATCGGTGGTCACACGGGTCGACAACCGAGTGACGTTAGCCACCAGCGGCATATAACCTATAGTTGTTCTGTTGTGACGATGTATCGCTTAACAGAACACCAGTAGGAGACGTCA
>JAOPVG010000590.1 GCA_025966255.1 Jatrophihabitans sp. | reverse complement strand
CCGAGTTCGGCCGCGACTGGATCGGGCAGCGCGTCGAGGGTCTGCACCACGATCCGGGCATGGGCAGGTGAGATGTCACCGGCCGCCTGCGCCGCGGCGACCCGCTCGTAGACCGGCGGGAGCGGCTCCCCGGTCAACCCGATGCGCGGCCCGGCCGCTTGGGCGGCACAGACCCGGGCTTTCGCTTCGCGGGCGCTGATCCGCAGCGCCTGCCGCGTGAAGGCGACCAGGCTGGTGGCGCCGTGGGTGAAGTCCAGGCGCAGGGACTGGACCTGGCTGATCAGCGCGTGGTCGGCGACCGCGAGACGGCGGCTGCCCGTCTCCAGACGCTGCCAGACAGCAAGCAGGTCCTCAGCGGCAAGAGAGTCAACAGGCAGGGCCAGCAACTCGTCCACGACCGCGTCAAAGCGAGCAAGAACCGACTCCGCGTAAGAGTCGATCAACGCCTCGCTCATACGTTCGATTCTACGGGCTGGCTTCGACACTTTCAAGCGAAGGGCCGACAAAATAAGGGATGTAGCGAAATTAGCCCGGAAGAAAGGGTAAGCCGACCGGCAAACAACAACCCGAGAACGCACCTCGTCGGCGTGCCTATCAGCCAGCAGCGCGCAAACCCGCACCGTAACCACATGCCCAAGCCGCCGGTACCGATCGGTCAGCCCGCAAGTGATCGACAACCTGAGGTGCTGGTCCAGCCGTGACCTCTACCAGCGTGCGCCGGTCCGGATGGTAGGGCAGCGAAGCGGTCCGTGGTTGAGAGGTCGACCGGAGCTCCGTCCTCGTCAACGAAGACCCGGGCCGTCACAGTGCGACCCGCGTCGACGAGACTGACATCGCAACTGTGGCCCACCATCCGACGTGGCCGTCGAGGTAGCACCCGTGCAGTCGTCGCACTCGGCAGGTTCGTCGACGGCGGCGGCTTCGCCATCGCCCCGCCCTCCCTCGCAACTCTGACTGTGGTCGTTGCCGGGATCAGCCCACCCTCGGTCTGTTCGATCAACCACCCGGAACTCATCGCGGAGCAGCAGAAATTGTCAGCGGTAGCGCCCATCGAACCGCGTGACGTATCGCCGACCGTCGTCGACACTGACAAGAGACGCGCGAGACAGGGGGTCCACGATGAGTGGTCAGATTCCCTGGACCGACGAGCAGTCGGAGGCGCCCTGCGGCCGACCGAAACGGCGGACCTTGCTCGCCGCTGCTGGCGTGGCGATCGCCGTCGCCGTGCTCGCCGGCGACATCGTGGCCGCGCGGCACGGCGGTACCGAATCAGCTGACCGCGGCTCGGTTCGGCGCCCATCATCGTGGGGAACTCCGTCCTTCACCCGTACCCAACAGGTGACCTACCGACGCCTCGCCGTAACTGTGCCTGCTTCATGGACGCTCAACAATGCTCGCTGTGGCTCGCCACTAGGAAACACGGTCCTGCTGCCGATCGGGACCAGCGCGTGCCGGATGACCCGAGCGACCGGCATCACCTGGATCGAGCTGCGTCCGTCGGGCGTCGGCGTCCCGCCGATCCAAGATGCCCATAGCAACCACGTCACCGTCGACGGGAACCCCGCCACGGAAGTGACCGGGCGGGTCGAGGGCTACGCCGTGGTGTTGATCGATGTGCCGAACGCGCGGGCCAGCGCGTTCGTCCACGCGCCCGACGCCGCGACCGCTCGTCGCCTCGCCGCCACGATCGCGGTGGTTCAGCACGACAATCACGGCTGCGTCTCGCAACTGAGCTACGAACCGTTGACGACTGTCCGGGCGCAGTCCAATCCCGGCACCGAACAGTCACTGGTCCCGGGTTACCCCTCCTCGATGGCGGTGTGCGACTACACCGGCGACCTACTCACGGCCGGCAAAGAGGTTGCCCCATCGGACTTTGCCCGTGATCTCGCGCTGCTCCGTGCGCTCCCGCGCGGACTATCGCTCGCGCCGGCCCGCTTCAACAACGCGCGCAACTGTGTGGACTCGACCGACCTCGCCGCATCGGTCGACCGTGACCGTCGGCAGTGGTACACGGTCCTTGTTCGCTACGGCGCCGCACCCATCCTGGTTCTGCGCGCGCGGATCGGATTCTGCGGGTACCTCGGCATCACCAACGGGGTGGTGTCCGGCCAGAGCGGCGTCGCCCTCGTCCACTTCCTCGACACGGCCCCGACCGGGCCCGAGTTCCCGGAGACGGTGCAGCCCGCGCCCAAGTAGCGCGATCGGCTGGATCAGGATTTGATGCCGGGCGGGTCCGGCTCGCTGTGGGCTTGCTCGTGCGCGATTGCGATGCCCCGCCGGAGCGTGATCATCGTCAGGCTCGCCTGCACCTGCGCGCGCGTCGTCTGCCGGCGCACGTCGAGGGGAAGCCGCCCCCACACCGCGTCGAGGATCTCTTCGACGGTCACCTGGGAGGCGGCTTCCGCACGTTCGCGCGCGTCCCGGTCGTGCCGGGTGAGCGCATCCTCGATCCACCCGCGCAGTTCGGACCGGTCCACGCCTCCAGGCTGCGCCTGCCCGCGCCGCGTGTCGAACCGCTCCCGCTCGCGGGCCGCCTCAACTGGGTCGGGTTGCCGAAGGCGTTGGTGAGGCCGGGCCGAAGGACTGGGCGTGACCAGCCCGGCGAAACGTCAGCGTGTATCCGGAAACAGCCATTCGGACTGACGTCGGCGAGTCCGCGGTGACAGTGACGTCGTTGTTCGCGCCCTCTCCTCCCGTGATCGCGCCGACGGCCGCGATCACGTCGAGCCGCTCGGGATCGGTGCCGGCGTAGCCGACGAGGGTGGTCCCCGCGGAGTTCACGGTGAAGCCGGTGCTGGTCGACGAGTAGGAGCCCGAGACAGTGTTGACCGTGTCCGAGGCGACGAAGGTGCCGGCCGGACTGAATTGGA
>JAOPVG010000584.1 GCA_025966255.1 Jatrophihabitans sp. | reverse complement strand
AATGCTCGCCAAGCTTGCCGCCACGGTCGACGCGATTTCCGGTGGGCGGCTAATTCTCGGTCTCGGTGCAGGCTGGAACCGGCGGGAGTACACCGCGTTCGGCTTTCCCTACGACAAGCGGATCTCGCGCTTCGAGGAGGCGTTCACGATCATTCGCGAGCTTGTTCGCACCGGGCGTAGCGATTTTCGCGGCGCCTACTACGACGTTGCCGACTGTGTCCTCGACCCGAGTCCGGTGCGGCCCTCTGGACCGCCGCTCATGCTGGGCTCGGTCAGCCCGCGCATGATGCGCATCGGCCTGCCGCACGTCGACGCATGGAACGTGTGGTGGAGCGATTACCGAAACGACGCCGAGAGCTTTGCAACGGTGCGCACACGAGTCGAGGAAGCCGTCGAACAGGCGGGCCGCGCGCCTGGCGACGTCGAGGCGACAGCAGCGGTGTTGGTGCAGTTGCCGGGCGGGGTCGGACGCCTGATGGGCGAGACCTACGACGACCGCACCGTCCGACCCGTCCACGTGTCCGACCTCTCGGACCACCTGCGTGCGATGGCCGACGCCGGGGCCGCACACGTCCAGCTCGTCCTTGACCCCATCACGATCGAGTCGATCGAAGCCGTCGGCGAGCCAGTGCGAGAGTTCCGGGACGCCTGAGTTCGCGACGTGCGGCACGAGAGCGCGGTAGCGCTCAGCGCGGCATGGTCGGACGCCAGCTCCGACAGTGCCATGTTCGCGTGGCCGCGACAGCGGCATGTGCGTGCGGGTTTAGGCGCGCCAACCGTTGATCGACGTCGGCATCGGCAGTCGGGCAATAAGCGCGCGGACCGCGGCGTGTGCGGCGTTCATGTGAACGCACCTCAACGCGGCATGGTGTTCGGCCGGGCGGATACAGAATTGTGCCGCTGCGAGGCATGAGAGCGCGGTTGAGCGCCAGCTGATGGCAGACAGATCCTCTACTCTGGCGACGACCGCAGCGGATGACCCATGACCAGCTGGTCGAGCGCGCTCGAGGCTTCTTGCAGCTGGTGGATCCGCGAACAGGATTTATAGAGGACTGAACGTTGTCCTTGCACGCTCAACGCGGCAAATTCGTTGATCGAGCAGGTCATCCGCTATCGCCCGAACGTGTAGCGCGGGTTGGCGCTGATGAGCTGGTTGACGCATGTGACGGATTAGGGCGTCGTAGGGGAGGGGCGCGGCGACGTACATCGTCCAGCACAGGTCCGTGCCGTCAGCTCCCGCAGCGGTGATGTCAAAGCGAATCAGGCGGCCCGCACAGGCGCCGAAGCGCTCTCGCGCGAAGGTCGCCGCTATTTCGACCACAAACGCGCCGGCAAGACCACGAAGCAAGCGATGCGCTGCCTCAAGCACGCTGCGAACCGCGCCCGCGCTGCTCGCAGCCGACGATCCGTGGACGGCCGAGGCGCCGGCACCGCAGGCGCTGCCGGCCGAACTGATCGCCGAAGGGCACGACATCCCGGTCGCCCGGGTGCAGGCGATGCACTAGGGCAAGCGCCGCGCTCGACGGATGGAACAGGGCGGCTCCTGAGGCCCGACCCCGTGTCGAAATGGGACACCAGCGGGCCGGTCGCCGCGCTGACGATGGTCGCTCCGCGAGAGAGAGGACCGTCGGGAATGAGTGCAGCCGTCGAGGAGACCAAGTCAGACGTCATCGAGGTCGACGTCGCCGTGATCGGGGCCGGTTTCGCAGGGCTCTACGCCCTGCACAAGCTGCGCAACGACCTCGGTCTGGACGTCCAGGCCTTCGAGAACGGATCGGACGTCGGCGGCACCTGGTTCTGGAACCGCTACCCGGGCGCGCGGTCGGACACCGAGGTCACGGCGTACTGCTACTCCTTCGACCAGGACCTGTTCGAGCAGTGGAAGTGGACGCAGCGCTACCCGCGGCAGAAGGAGATCCACTCGTACCTCACGATGTTCGCCGACCGCTACGACCTCAAGCGCAGCATCGTCTTCGACACCACGATCGAGAGCGCGACGTTCAACGACGACACCGAGCGCTGGGAGTTGGTCACCGACACCGGACAGCGCTGGTCGGCCCAGTTCCTGGTCGAGGGCGTCGGCCTGTTGTCGTCGACCAACGTGCCGAACTCCCCGGGCCAGGAGGCGTTCGGCGGCGAGATCTACCACACGGCCCGGTGGCCGCACCACGACGTCGACTTCCGAGGCAAGCGCGTCGCCGTGGTCGGCACCGGGTCCAGCGGGGTGCAGTGCATCAGCGAGATCGCGCCGCAGTGCGGGCACCTGACGGTCTTCCAGCGCACGCCGCAGTACATCGTTCCGGCCCAGCACGGACCGCTCGATCCTGACCTGCTCGAGAAGATCCACGCCGACTACAACGGGTACTGGACCAGCGTGCTCGGCTCGGTCACCGCGTTCGGTTTCGACGAGAGCGACGTCCCCGCGGCCGGCATGAGCGACGCCGAGCGGGACGAGATCTTCGAGCGGCAGTGGAACAGCGGCGGTGGCTTCCAGTTCATGTTCGCGACGTTCAACGACATCGGCACCAGCCGCGAAGCCAACAACGCGGCGACCGCGTTCATCCGCCGCAAGATCGCCGAGCTGGTGGACGATCCGGACACGGCGGCCAAGCTCACGCCCCATGACCTGTACGCGAAGCGACCGATCTGCTGCGACGACTACTACGAGACCTACAACCGCGCGAACGTGACGCTGGTCGACGCGAAGGCCCATCCGATCCTCGAGGTCACCGAGAAGGGCGTCCGCACCGACGAGGGCGAGGTCGAGCTCGACATCATCGTGTTCGCGACCGGCTTCGACGCGGTGACCGGCAATTACCTCAAGATCGACCACCGCGGCCGCAACGGGGTCAGCCTGCGCGACAAGTGGGCCAACCGCCCGCGCGTGCACCTGGGGCTGATGAGCGCCGATTTCCCGAACCTGTTCATGATCTTCGGGCCGATGGGCCCGTTCACGAACCAGCCGCCGGCGCACGAGGTGCAGGCCGACTGGATCGCCGACGTGATCACCCACGTGCGCGAGCACGGGCTGAAGACGATTGAGCCGACGCAGGAGGCCGAGGACCAGTGGCTGGCGATGTGCGACGACATCGCCTACCAGACGCTGTTCCCAGAGACCGACTCGTGGATCAACGGCGCGAACATCCCGGGCAAGCCGAAGGCCGTCATGTTCTACATGGCCGGCATGGGTGCCTACATGGATCACTTGCGCGCCGCCACGGCCTCGCGCTACGAGGACGGCTTCCGCACCAGCGCCGAAGCGGTCAGCGTCTAGCGCGATCTGCTGGGCCGGGCGGCGCCCGAGTGGGAGGGGCCCTTTCCGGATTTGTACTACAGCTGTAGGACAGATCCGGAAAGGCATCCGTCGTCATCTCGGCGGCACGAAACGCAAGCCTGAGCTTCAGCGGCGGGCGGCCAGCGTCTCGACGCGGTCGATCGCCGCCGCCACCGAAGCGGCGTCGATCGGGACAGCCAGGTTGAGCACGTGCGGCGCGGTCATGGTCAGCTCACCGATGGCCTCGATCTCGACGGAGGTCGGGTTGGCCATCCCCAGCTCGCCCAGGTTCGTGGGCAGGTCCAGGGAGTGCAGGAAACGGATGAGGTCGAGCAGCTCGTCGTCCGGACGGCCCTCGGCGGCGAGCTGCACGAGCAGTCCCCACGCCACGTGCCGGCCGTGCGCCGCCGTCGCCGCACCCCGCGCCCGGACCAGCCCGCGGGTAAGCGCGTGCGCCAGCGACAGGCCGCCGTTCTCGAAGCCGAGGCCGCTCATCAGGATGACCGCCTCGACCACCGCCTCGAGGTCGTCGGTGACGCGATCCTGCGCGCAGGCTTCCAGAGCCGCGACGCCGTGCGCGCGGATCGTGCGGTAGCAGGCATCGGCGATCGCCCGGCCAGTGCGTAACGGGCGGCCACCGACCGGGATCGCGCCGGTGCCGGCCCAGCACCCGTCGGCCTCGAACTTCTTCGAGATCGCGTCGCCGATGCCGGCCCGCAGGAAGTCCGCCGGGGCGCGGGCGATCAACTCGGTGTCGACAAGGACGATCGCGGGGTGCCGCGGCAGCCGGTCGACCGAGATCATCACGTGCGCCTCGTCGTACATCGCGACCGCGCCGCTGGCCGGGCTGTCGTTGGAGGCGATCGACGGGACGGTCACGACGGGCAGCCCGGTCCGCAGCGCGACCGCCTTGGCCGCGTCCAGCGCCTTGCCGCCCCCGACGCCCACGACGACGTCGGCCACCTCGCCGTCCAGCACGCCGAGCAACACCTCGACCGCGGCGTAGGTGATCTCGCCGTCCAGCGTTCCGAACACCGGCTTCAACCCGGCCGCGGCCAGCGACTGCTCGAGCCGCGACCCGAGCATCGAGCGGACGACGGGATCGGTGACCACGAACGGGCGCGCGCCGAACGGCGCCAGCAGTTCACCCAGCCGGTCCAGCACGCCGGGACCCTGGACGTAGCGGAGCGGCCCGGCGAAGACCCGCGCCGCTGCGCTCACGTCCGGCTCGACGTCAGCACCTCGACGAAGCGCCCGAGGTCGACGCCGTACTTCGCCTCGAGGTATTCCTGCGATCCGCACTCGAAGAACGAGTCGGCCAGCCCAATCCGTTCCACCGGACGGAGCAGGCCCGCGTCAAACAGCGTCTCGATGACCAGGGTTGCCAGCCCGCCCGTCGTCTTGTGGTTCTCGGCCACGACGATGCGCTCGTAGCCCCGAGCGAACTCGAGTACCGAGGCGACGTCGAACGGCTTGATCGTGGGCACGTGCAGCACCCCGGCCTCGATCCCCCGGTCGGCGACCACGCTCAGCGCGTCGAGGGCACGGGCGGTCATGTAGCCGGTCGAGATGATCCCCGTCGTCCCGCCCCACCGCAGTTGCTTGGCCTGGCCGACCTCGAACCGGTAGCTGTCCGGATCGAGATCGACGGGCACGCGTCCGCGCGGCAGCCGCACGTAGACGGTGCCGGGGATGTCGGCGACGGCCCGAACCACCTGCTGCAGTTCGGTGGCGTCACACGGATCGATGACGGTGAGGTCGGCGATCCCCCGCATCATGTTGAGGTCCTCGGTCGCCTGATGGGTGGCGCCGTAGCCGTTCACCAGACCGGGCATGCCAGCGAAGATCTTCACGTTCGCCTTCGAGTGAGCGCAGGCGATCGCGACGAAGTCGTAGGCGCGGCGGGTGACGAACACCGAGTACGTCGTGCAGTACGCGATCTTGCCGACCTTCGCGAGACCGGCCGACATGGAGATCAGGTTCTGCTCGGCCATCCCGACGTTGAAGAAGCGGTCGGGGAAGGCATCGCGGAACGGCAGGATGTCGCTGTAGCGGCCCATGTCGGCGGTGAGCCCGACGATCTCGGGCCGTTCGCGGCCGAGCTCGGCCAAGGTAGTGCCGAACGGCGCCAGCACGGTGGTCTTGTCGGGGACGTCGATGAGCTCGCCCATGCCGCGCGTGCGGCCGGCGACGGGTGCGGTACTAGACATGGGCAACCACTCCGTAGTGCTCGTCGAGTTCGCGGAGCAGGCCGTCCCATTCGCCGTCGGCGATGCGGACGAAGTGCGCGCGTTCGCGGGCCATCACCGTGGGCACGCCGTAGCCCGGCGTGGTGCGCATGACGATCGCCTTGGGCCGGCCGTCGGGCGCACGGGCCCCGGCCAGCGCCGCGGTCAGTTCACCGAGATCGTTGCCGTTCACCTCGACGGTGTCCCAGCCGAACGCGGCCAGCTTGTCGGCGACCGGTTCGATGCGGACCGTCACCGGCCCGTCAGCCTGGATGCCGTTGCAGTCGACGAGCGCGACGAGGTTGTCGCAGTCGAAGGTGGCGCCGGACATCAGCGCCTCCCAGGTCGAGCCCTCGTCCAACTCGCCGTCGGAGAACTCGCAGAAGACGCGGGCCGGGCTGCCGTCCAGTCGCAGCCCGAGCGCCATCCCGACCGCCTGCCCCAGCCCCTGCCCCAGCGATCCGCCGACAACCTCTATCCCGGGTAGGTCGTCGAAGGTGCTCATCGGCAGCCGCGACCCGTTCAATGCGTAGGTCGGCAACTCGTCCCGGTCGAGGTACCCGGCCTCGGCCAGCGCCGCGTACATGGCAATCGAGTAATGCCCGGTCGAGAGCAGGAACCGGTCGCGGTCGGGGTCGTCGGGCCGGGCCGGGTCGTGGCGCAGCTCGCCGAAGTAGAGCGCGGCCAGGCAGTCGGCGAAGCCCAGGCCCTGCGCGATGTAACCCTCACCCTTGCCGGCCGCCATCTGCAGCATCGTGCGGCGCAGCGCGTACGCGTGCCGGTGCAGTGCGTCCAGGTCGGGGGGCGGGCCTTTGTCGGGCGTGGTCATGATGCGCTCTCTTCTTCCGTGGGCGGGTCGGCGTCGCGCAGCGTGCGGCGCAGGATCTTGCCGGTCGGGGTCTTCGGGATCTCGTCGACGAAGAAGAACTCGGTCGGCACCTTGTAGGCGGACAGGTGCTCGCGGCACAGCGCCTTCAACTCGTCCGCGGTGACGGCCGTGTCGGCGCGCACCGAGACGTAGGCGTGCAGGGTCTCGCCGCGGTAGCTGTCCGGACGGCCGATGACGGCGGCCTCCTTCACCGCCGGATGGCGGTAGAGGACGTCCTCGACGTCGCGGGGCCACACCTTGTAGCCGCTGACCACGACGAGGTCCTTCTTGCGGTCGACGACGTAGACCCAGCCCTGCTCGTCCATGACACCGATGTCGCCGGTGTGGACCCCGTCGGCCTGGAACGCCTTCGCCGTCTCCTCCGGCTTGTTCCAGTACCCGGCGTCGACCTGCGGGCCGGACACCACGATCTCGCCCTCGTCGCCGGCCGGCACACGGTTGCCGCCGTCGTCGACGATCGTCACGGTCGCCCCGCCCATCGGCACCCCCACCGACAGTGCTCCCGACCGCTTCTCGATCGGGGCGTCGGCCCCGAGGGGGACGCCGATGCACGCGGACGTCGTCTCGGTCAGGCCGTAGATGTTGTGGATGTAGCGCGAGCTCGCCCGCTGGAACCGCTCGACGACCTCGGACGGCACCGGCGCCCCGCCGCTGTAGAGGGTCTTCAGCAACGCGAGCGTCTTCCCGCTGTCCGGACGCGCCTCGAGCAGGGCGATGAATGCGGTGATCGCGCCGATGGCCAGCGTCGGCTCGTAGCGGTCGATGAGATCGAGCACCGTCTTCGGCTCGAAGCGGTACGTCAGCACCATCGGGTAGCCGCTGCCGAGGGCGAGCGCCGCGTGCAGCCCGAGGCCGGTGATGTGGAACAGCGGCGCGACCGTGAGCACCGACGTCGTGTCGTCGCAGCCGCACCACTGCGCGCCGTTGGGCACCTGGAAGGCCAGGTTGGCGTGGGTGCTCATCGCGCCCTTGGACGGGCCGGTCGTGCCGGACGTGTAGGTGATCAAGGCGATGTCGCTCTGCTCGGGCCGGAACAAGTTCCCTGGGCTCGCCTGCTCGCAGGCCGCGAGCACGGCCCGGTCCGCGTCCGGCACCGCGACGTTGGCCGGGAACGGCAGCGGCATGTCCCCCGCCAGATCCGCCGGATCGGACCAGAGGGTGGCCAGCGGGGCTTCGAGCCGTTCCTGCACCGCCGTGAGGACCTCGCGCATGGCCGGGTGCGCGATGACCACCCGCGCACCGCTGTCGGCGAGCATTGGGGTGAGCTCGTCCGGGCGCAGCATCGGGTTGATCGGCACCACCGCACCACCCACGCCCCACACGGCGAGCAGCGCGGCGGCGAACACCGGCGTGTTCTGCAGCGACACGGCAACCCGGTCACCGCGCTCGATGCCCTCGGCCCGCAGCACCGCGGCGAGGCGCTGCGCCAGATCGGCGAGCTCGCCGCGCGAGATCGTCCGGCCGAAGTAATGGGCCGCCGGGGCGGTGGGGTCGGCGTCGACGGTGTGCAGGAACAATTCGAGCACCGACTCGTCGGGCGCCTGCAGGTCGTGCTCGACGCCGGGCGGGTACAGCTCGTACCAGGGTCGGTCCGCGGAACTCGTGCTCATCGGCTTCCTCTCCTGGCCCTCGACTGCGGCGGGCCTCAACCGGCGACGCGACCGGTCGGCAGGGCCCGGTCGACAACGGTGCCGAGCGCGAGGACGACCGGCATCCCCGCCTTCCACGACTCGGCGCCCTCGTCGCCAGCCACCCGCACCTCCAGCAGCGCTCCGTCCGGCACGCGGACCAGCGCCAGCGTGTACGGCACCTGGTCGGCGAAGGCCTTCGTCGGGGCCCGGTGCACGGTCGACCACGAGACGAGCTCGGCCGACCCGTCGATGTCGGCCAGGGTCAGCGACGTCGAGTGGCACCACGAGCAGACCGGCCCGGGCGGTTGCTGGGACCGTCCGCAGGCGGTGCACTGCTGCAGGCACAACCGGCCAGCCGACCACTCTGCCCACAGTTGCGCCGCCGCCTCGTTCATCGCGTCACCTCCGGCCGAACAGCATCGTGGTCTGCGCGCCGAGAATGCCGCCGTTGCCGTGCACCAACGCCGTTTCCGGCAACGTCGCCAGCTGGTGTGCGCCGGCGGTCCCGCGCATCTGCCGCACGGCCTCGGTGACGTGCAGGATCCCGCCCGACGCGCACGAGAGCATGCCGCCGTTGGTGTTGCTGGGCAGCCTGCCGTCGCGGTCCAGCAGGCCGTTGCGCACCGCGGCGCCGGCCTCGCCGCGCCCGCACAGCCCGAAGTCCTCCATCAGCATCAGCACGGTGATGGTGAAGCAGTCGTAGATCTGGGCCATCGTGAGGTCGCGCGCGGTCATGCCGGCCATCTCGTAGGCCAGCTGCGACGAGCGTGCGGCCGCGGTGACGCCGGTGTCGAACAGCTCCTGGTTGCGCAGGATCGACTGGTGCGAGAGCGCCTCACCGAAGCCGAGGACGTGGATCGCGTCCGGGGTGCGGGGCATCGCGTCGGAGCGGGTGACGACCACCGCGCCCCCGTAGTCGGTGACCAGCGCGCACTCGAGCAGGTGCAGCGGCGAGGACGCCATCGGTGACGACAGCACGTCCTCGACGGTGATGGGCGTGCGGTACTTGGCGTTCTCGTTGAGCGCGGCGTGCCGGCGGAACTGCACGGCGACGCCGGCCAGGTCCTCGGGTCCGGCGTTCCAGCGGGCCATGTACGAGCGGGCGATCAGGGCGTACTGCGTCGCGATCAGCGGTCCGTTGGCCGCCTCGAACCCGCTCAGCTGCGAGGCCAGCACACCGGCGATGTCGGCCGGCGGTCCCGAGGCCCGGTTGTCGGCCCAGGTCGCCAGCGCGGTTGTGCACGCGCCGCCGAGCACGGCCAGGATCGCGCTCACGACGATGGACGCGCCGGTGGCGCCGCTGCGAGAGTTCGTCTGCGACCACTGCGGGCGGATGCCGAGGCTCTCGGCCAGGTCGGCGCTGAAGTCGAGATGCTGCTCGGCCAGCGAGTACCCGGTGACGACACCGTCGATGTCGCCGATCTCGATGCCGGCGTCGGCGATCGCGTCCAGGCTGGCCTCGACGGCGAGGTCGACGGCCGTGCGTCCGGGCGTCGGCTTCCGGGACGCCTCGCCGGCGCCGAGCAACACCGCGGTCACGCCGCTCATCGTGGCTCCCGCGCCACGACCACGGCGTCGGCGACGACGGCGCGGGTGACCGGACCGGCGCGCACGAGCAGCACCGGATTGGCGTCCAGGCTCTCGACCACCGAGTCGTCGGCGGTCATCAGCTCGCCGACGGCCACCGCGAGATCGGCCCAGGCCGTGACGTCGACCGGCGCCTCGCCGCGCACGCCCGCGAACAGCGGCGCCATCCGCAGGCTCTCGATCGCGGCCACCGCCTCGGCCCGGCCGAACGGCGGCAGCAGGGTGGCGAAGTCGGGCACCGCCTCGACGTACTTGCCGCCGGCGCCGACCATGACGATCGCCCCGAGCTTGGTGTCGCGGTGCCCGCCCACGAGTACCTCGAACGCGCCGTCGAGCATCGGTTCGACGAGCAGGCCGTCGTCGACGAAGCCGTGTTGCTGCATGGCGTCGAGGATTCGCGCACCGGCGGCCGCCGTCTCGTCCACCGTCGCGCAGCCGAGCGCGACGAGACCGTAGTCCGACTTGTGCGAGACGCTGGTGGTGCAGCCCTTGACGACCACCCGCCCGCCACCGAACGAGGCGAAGGCCAGCCCGGCGGCGGCCGGACCGGCCGCCAGGACATGGTCAACGACGTCGGCGCGAGCGCTCAGCACCGCGAGGCTGTCGGCCTCGTTGAGCGTGGCGGTGGGGCCGTCGGTGGGCCGGCGAAGGTCGAGGGCGCCGGTGTTCGCCGCGCGCTTGCGCAGACCGTGGTGGCGGAGGTAGCCGGCCAGCGAGCGCACAGCCGCGGCCTCGTCGGCGTACACGGCCAGGCCGGCGGCCCGGTACAACGCGGCCGCGCGCGGCTGCGGCGTCACCAGCGCGACCGGCCGGTCGACC
>JAOPVG010000568.1 GCA_025966255.1 Jatrophihabitans sp. | reverse complement strand
TCGAACGGATCACCAACCTCGAGCGGGCGCTGGCGAGCAACCGCGACATCGGGGTCGCCATCGGCGTGCTGATGGGCATGCACCGGGTGACCCGGGAACAGGCTTTCGATCTGATCCGCGTCGCGAGTCAGGGCAAGCACCGCAAGCTCGCCGACGTCGCGCGCGACGTGGCCGATACGGGCAGCCGCGATCTGATCTGACCTCCGCGTTTCACCTCACCTCGATTTTATGGAGGCCGGGTAGAAAGTGATGTAGGTCAAGCCGCGGCCTCTGTTCGTCCCGGATGGAGCACGTCGAACGATGGCATCGACGCTCGTCTCTCCGCACATACAGACGTGGGCCGGTCACGGGCTCACCATCACGGTCACGGTCACGATGCGCCGCTCGCGGCGGGCCGCGCTCTCGCTCAGCGGCGAGTTGGATCTCGCCAGCGCGCCGCTGCTGCGCGCCTGCCTGGAAAACCAACTCGACACCGGCCGGCGTTACACCCGCGTGGACCTGTCCGCCGTGACGTTCGTCGATCTCGCCGGACTGACCGCACTGCTCACCGCGCATGAGGCGTACCAGCAACGGCACGGAAAGCTTGTGCTGGTTGCGCTGAGCCCGAGCGTTCAGCGACTCGTCAGTCTGGTCGGCGCCGAGGACGAGTTGCTGATCTCGCGAGATCGAGATGTCGTGGATTCCGGTCAAGCCCAGCCGAAGGCCGACGGGGGTACCGGTCTGCGTCTGATGCAGTGACGGATCAGCTGTCCCCCTGGCTCAGGACCGTCTCGCGCATCTTCGCGATGGCGAATCCCCACGCCTGATCAAGCTTCACCTTGCCCGGGACGGAGATCTCGTCGGGGTTCGTCAGGACGTCGAGGAGAACTGGTCCCGGATGCGCGAGCGCGTCCCGGACGGCGTCGTCGAGATCGTTCGGTTCCTCGACCTGGACGCCGTGCAGTCCGATGGCACGGGCCACGGCGGCGAAGTCCGGGTTTTGCAGGGTAGTACCGTGCTCGGGCAGGCCGCCCTGCTCCTGCTCCAGCTTGACCATGCCGAGGCTGCCGTTGTCGAAGACGACGAGCTTCACCGGTAGATCGTGGCTGACCGCGGTCATCAGGTCGCCGAGCAGCATGGACAGCCCGCCGTCGCCGCAGAAGGCGACGACCTGCCGCTGCCGGTCGAGCATCTGCGCGCCCAGCGCCTGCGGCATGGCGTTGGCCATCGAACCGAGGTTGAACGAGCCGAGCAGCGCGCGGCCGTCCCGCATCGTCACGAAGCGCGACAGCCAGACCGTCGCCATGCCGGTGTCCGTGGTGAACACGGCGTCGTCGGCGGCGTGCCGGTCGATCGCCACCGCCAGCGCCTCGGGCCGGATCCGCACCTTGGTGTTGTCGAACTTCTCGCGGATCCGGCCCACCAGAGTCTTGTCGTAATGCGGATCGGCGAGATGGCTCTGTCGCTCGCACCACTTCGTATAGACCTTGCGGCTCGCCACGAGATGCGCCGACGACTTCTTGGGCGCGACGCGGCCGAGCAACCCGCGCAGGGTCGGCGCCGCGTGCCCGACCAGCCCGAGATCGACGTGCGTGCGCCGGCCGATGTGCTCAGGACGGGCGTCGATCTGGATCACCGTCTTGCCCTCGGGATACCAGTCGCGGTACGGGAAATCGGTACCGACCATCAGCAGCAGATCGCCCCCTTCGAAGGCGACGGTTGCACCCGGGTTCCCGATCAGCCCGCTCTGGCCGACCTGGTGGGGGTTCTCCCACTCGAGCCCCTCCTTCGCTTTGAGGGTGAGCACCATCGGTGCGTTGAGGCGTTCGCCTGTCGCCAGCACTTCTTCGCGGGCCCCCTTGGCTCCAATGCCGACGAGCATCGTGACGCTGCCCGCGTCGTTGATCAGCTTCGCGGCCTCATCCAGCGCGCCCGCGTCGGGCGTCGTCTGCGGATGCGCGACGGCCCGGGCCGGCACGGCTGCGTCTTTGGGCATCTCGAGCCCACCGAGATCGCCGGGCAGCGTGAGCACCGCGACGCCCGGGTGGTTCAGCGCGCGCTGCATGGCTTGCCCGAGAAGCTGCGGCACCTGTTCGGGCGAGGTGATCGTGCGGTTGAAGCAGGCGACGTCCCGGAAGATCAGGTCGTTGTCGACCTCTTGGAACATGTCGCTGCCGAGATCGGCGAGCGGCACCTGGCCGCAGATCGCGAGCACCGGCGCGTGGGACTTCTTGGCGTCGTACAGGCCGTTCAGCAGGTGCACCGAACCGGGCCCGACCGTGCCCATGCACACGCCAAGCGTGCCCGTGAGCTGCGCCTGCGCGCCTGCGGCGAAGGCCCCGGCCTCCTCGTGCCGCACGCCGATCCACTCGATGCGCTCTTCGCGACGGATGGCGTCGGTGACGGGGTTGAGCGCATCGCCCACGACGCCCCACACCTGGCGAACGCCCTGATCGGCCAGCGCGCCGACGATCATCTCCGCGACAGTTGTCATGCGTTCGAGCTACCCGACCCTCTGGATCGGCAAACGGTCCGCACCCGGGGTCGACCCCGCGGGATTGATCAGTCGGTCCGGCGGGCATCCTGCGATGGTGCTAGGACTTCCGGACACCATCCAAGCCTGCCTGTTCGACCTCGACGGCGTGCTCACCGATACAGCGTCGGTGCACCGCGCGGCCTGGGCGGCGGTGTTCGACCCAGTCCTGGCGGCTCACGGTCAGAAGCCCTTCTCCGACGACGACTACAACGAGTACGTCGACGGCAAGCCCCGCCTGGACGGCGTGCGCGACTACCTCGCCTCTCGTGGTCTGCACCCCCCTGAGGGCAGTGACGACGATCCCGAGGACGCCGAGACCGTCCGCGCCATCGCGGCCCGAAAGAACGCCGAGGTGCTGCGCCGGATCCGGGAGGAGGGCGTCCGCGTGTACCCGGGGTCGCGGCGTTACCTCGAAGCGGCCATGGACGCGGGGCTGCGCCGCGTGGTCGTGTCCTCCAGCGCGAACACCGAGGAGGTTTTGCGGGTCACCGGACTCGACGAGCTCATCGAACATAGAGTCGACGGCGTGACGATCGAGAAGCAGGGGCTGGCCGGCAAGCCGGCGCCGGATTCGTTCCTGGCCGGCGCCCGGCTGGCCGGCACCGAGCCGGCGCACGCAGCGGTGTTCGAGGATGCAACGGCCGGCGTCGAGGCCGGCCACCGCGGCGGGTTCGGCTACGTCGTCGGCGTCAACCGGATCGATCAGGCCCACGCGCGCGCGCTTGCCGAGCACGGCGCGCATGTCGTCGTCGACGACCTCGCTGACTTGCTATGACCGGGGACGATGCGGACCGTTTCCCGGTCGAACCCTGGCACCTGCGCGAGCTCGGGCTCGACCAGACGACCCTCGCGCAGACGGAGTCGCTCTTCGCGCTGTCCAACGGCCACATCGGGGTGCGCGGCAACGTCGACGAAGGCGACCCGAACGGGCTGCCCGGCACCTACCTGAACTCCTTCTACGAGACCCGCCCGCTCCCCTACGCCGAGTCCGGCTTCGGCTACCCGGAGTC
>JAOPVG010000627.1 GCA_025966255.1 Jatrophihabitans sp. | reverse complement strand
CGCCGACGAGCGGGTCCGGTTTCTCGGCGGCGTGTGGGACCAAGACCTGCTCGACCAGCTTTACGCGAACTCGGTGACCTACCTGCACGGCCACTCCGTCGGCGGGACGAACCCGTCCCTGCTGCGGGCGGTCGGAGCCGGCGCGGCGACGATCGCCTATGACGTCAACTTCAACCGCGAGGTGCTCGTCGACTCCGGACGCTATTTCGGCTCGGCCGACGACGTCGCCCGGGAGATCGAGTTCGCGGAGGCCGCACCGGAGGCAACTCGCGCCCGCGGCCGGAACGCGCGCACCCTGGCCCGTCGATACGACTGGGACGACGTCGCAGCCCGGTACGAGGCACTGTGTGTCACGCTGGCGAGCCACTCCGATCGGATCGCGAGAAATGTCGCAGGGCGCCCGTCCGGCCGCCGAAACGGCATCGGGACCAACCCGGTGACCCGCTCCGCCGGACGCACGGCGGACGTCCTTGCTCCCGCGCTGACCGGGATCGAGCCAGCGCTCGAGTCCGCGGCGCCGGCCGATCCGATGCGGATCGCCGGGTAGCGCGGATCGGACGACGCTTCCCGCGGGATTCCTACCCGCTACTACAGTGGCGAGTTCGCCTGTCGTTGCCAAAAAATCTTGAGGGGGGACGGTGCCTGCTGTCCTGGTCGCGCAGCCGTCCGCCGACACCTACGGCTCTGATCGCCAACTCCTCGAGTCGATCCACGGTCTGCGCGCTTCGGGCTGGGATGTCACCGTGTGTCTGCCCGACACCGGCCCGCTCGTCGAACTCCTGGACGGGGTCGAGGTCGACGTGTCGCCGTTCCCGGTGCTGCGCAAGGCATTGCTTCGTCCGGTGCCAATTATCGGGTTGCTACTGAGGACGCCGCTCGATCTGCTGCGGCTCGTCCGGCGGATCCGGGTGCGGCGACCGGACGTCGTTTATGTCAACACGGTGACCATCCCGCTTTGGATCCTCGCCGCGCGGCTGGCGCGGGTCCCGGTGCTCGTCCACGTACACGAGGCCGAGGACGCCGCGGCCCGACCGGTGCGCATCGCTCTCAACGCACCACTCCTGCTTGCGCAGGTGGTCGTCGCGAACAGCGCCGCATCCGCGCACACCGTTGCTGATGCCGTGCCGCGGCTCACCGCGCGCACCGTGGTGATACCCAACGGGATCCCCGACTCCGGGCCGGCTCCGGCGACGGATGCCCAGCCTGGGCGCGTCGCCTTGATCGCCCGGCTGTCACCGCGCAAGGGGGTCGACGTCGCGCTCGAAGCCGTGGCGCGGCTGCGGCGCGAAGGTCGCGACGTCCAGCTCGACATCTGCGGCACCGCGTACGCGGGCTACGAGTGGTTCGAGCGTGACCTCCGCCAGCGCGCGGCCCAGCCCGATCTCGCCGGTGCCGTTCGGCTGCACGGCTACGTCAACCCGACCACACCCATGCTGGCCACGGCGAGCGTGGTGATCGTGCCCTCGCGCGTCGAGCCGTTCGGCAACACTGCCGTCGAGGGCATGCTCGCCGCCCGTCCGGTGGTCGCGTCACGGGTCCAGGGCCTCGCTGAGATCGTCGACGACGGCCGCACCGGGTTGCTCGTCGAGCCCGACGATCCGGCGGCGCTCGCCGCGGCGATCGCCCGGCTGTTGGACGATCCGGACGCGGCGCGACAGTTGGCAACCGCGGGCCGCATCGAGGCGCAGCTTCGCTTCTCCGCAAGCCGCTACCGCCGCGAGATCGAGAAGGCGTTGACCGGCGCCACCCGCGGGTAGGACGGGTGCGACATCGGCAAGAGCGACTCGCCGACTGCCACTAGCCTGTACCGATGCCGAGCGTCTCGCCCCTCTTGCACACCGCGGTCCGCAATACCCGACGGGTTCGTGGTCGCGTCAAGATCAGCTCCGCCCGCGTCGACGGCCTGGCGCCGACCGCAGTTGTGACCGCGATCAAGCAAGCGGCGTTCGGTCGTCCGAACGCTGAGGAACGAGCCTGGATCAAACGCATCGAGTTGATGCGAGCCCTGCTGCTGACGTCGCCGGCCCCGTTGGAGATCATCGACTTCGGCGCCGGCACCGCGCATCAGTTCGACACCGGCGCCGCGCTGACGAAGAACACGGTCACCAAGACCCTCGGTGCGATGACCACCTCGAGCAAGCCGCCGCGCTGGGCCTATCTGCTCTTTCGCCTGGTGCGTGAGCTGCGCCCGCAGTCGGTGCTCGAGATGGGCGCGTGTGTCGGGATCTCGGCATCGTACGAGGCGGCGGCACTCGAACTCAACGGCGCGGGACGGCTACTGACCCTCGAAGGCGCGGACGTGTTGGCCGATCGGTCGGCCCAGACGCTCGGCGAACTGAACCTCGGCCACCGGGCGGAGGTGCGCCTCGGACAGTTCGCGGACACGATCGAACCGGCGAGCGCCGAATTGAGTCCGTTGGGGTTCGCGTTCATCGACGGGCACCACATCGAGTCGGCCACCTTCGCTTAACCGGAACAGCTACTGCCGTCCATGGCCGGCGAGGCGGTGTTCGTCTTCGACGACGTGAACTGGTCGGACGGGATGCGCAACGCCTGGTCGACGATCGTCGACGACCCCCGCTTTGCGCTGACGGTGGACCTGCGCTCGGTCGGCATCGCCGTAGTGAGCAAGTCCGCGACGGGACGACATAGCCTGGACGTGCCGTACTACTAACGCTGCGAAATCAATTGGTTGCTCTCAGTAATTGTCGCCGTTGATTTCCAGGTGTTGAATCTGACTTATCCGCCGGTTATATCGTAACCGTTCGCGAGGCCTTTAGTCCCGATTCCTTGCGCTGCAGCAGTGCTCTTCGGTCGAGTCAGCAGTCGAGCCAACCCGAGAGAACGGGCCTTTCCGTCCGGTATCGGCGGCAACGGTCACGACCCGGCTACGGACCCCAGCCCACCGTGGCCCTGGGATCGCGGGCCGGACGGCGGTCCAACCGGCCATCCGCCAGTCGATCTCGACAACTCGGACTTTCCGCAAATCACGCCTGGGCAATTAGTCGAGATGGCAGTTCTGCAAATGCCGCGGACGTCGAGAACTATGCATCTCTACGACCTTCTGTC
>JAOPVG010000556.1 GCA_025966255.1 Jatrophihabitans sp. | reverse complement strand
CCTGAACGCCCGTGGCCTGCGCACGGTCGAGGCGTCCGTCGGACCGTTCCTCCTTGCCGTCCACCCGCAGCGACACGACTTGCACGCCGCCCTGCGCACGCTGGGCATTGCCGTGCGCCGTGCCGACACCTTTCCCGGCCTGGGAGAGGGCTGGATCCGCATCAGTGTCCGCGACGACGATGCCAATGAGGCGCTGCTCGACGCCCTGGATCACCTGCTGAACGACGCCTCGCGGCCCGAGCCGCGCCCCGGACTCGTCACTCTCGTCGGCGGCGGCCCCGGACCCGCCGGGCAGATCACCATCGACGGCATGCTCGCGATGCAGCGCGCCGACGTCGTCGTCACCGACCGGCTCGCGCCCGTCGCCCTGCGCGAGCACCTGCCCGCGCACGTTGAGGTCGTCGACGCGGCCAAGAACCCGCGCGGCGCGGCCATGCCGCAGGAGAAGATCAACCGTCTGCTGGTCGATCACGCGCTCGCCGGACGACAGGTGGTGCGGCTAAAGGGGGGTGACCCGTTCGTCTTCGGTCGCGGATTCGAGGAGCTTCAGGCCTGCGCGGCGGCTGCGGTCCGCACCCGTGTCGTTCCTGGTGTCACCAGTGCCGTGGCCGGCCCGGCTGCCGCGGGCGTTCCCGTTACGCACCGGGGCCTCACGCACGGCTTCACGGTGGTGTCCGGGCACCTGCCGCCGGGGCACCCGGAATCGTTGACCGACTGGGCGGCGCTCGCCCGATCCGGCACGACGCTGGTCGTCCTCATGGGCGTCGCCACCCTGCCGTCGATCACGCAGGTCCTCATCGAGGCGGGACTGCCGGCCCCGACGCCGGCCGCCATCGTCGTCGACGCGGGGCAGGCGACTCAGCGCACCCTGCACAGCACGCTCGGCGAGCTTGCCCGCGACGCCGGCAACGCCGCCGTCGGGCCCCCGGCTGTCGTCGTCATCGGCGCCGTGGCGGGTCTCGCGGAGCAGCTCCCATGACCTGGAGGCGGCCGATACCGACGGTGGGCGATCGGACATCCGCAGCACAGCGGGCGGCCGCACCCGATGCGTGGGCCTTCGACCCCGCAACGATCGACGCCCTGCACACCGTGATCGCCGCCCGCCGTGACATCCGCCGCTTCCGCCCCGACCCGGTGCCCGACGACCTGGTGCGCAGCGTGCTCGATGCCGGCCACCGCGCCCCGTCGGTCGGTCACTCGCAACCGTGGCGCTTCATCACCGTGCGCGCAGCCACGACCCGTGACCGGGCCGCACATATCGCCGACCGGGAACGTCTGCGCCAGGCCGAGCAGCTCGAGCCCGACCGCCGCCAGCGGCTGCTCGACCTGCAGCTCGAAGGCATCCGCGAGGCGCCGATCGGCGTCGTCGTCGCGTGCGATCGCCGCACTCCCGCCGCCGGTGTGCTCGGGCGGGCCACCTTTGCCGACACCGACGTGTGGAGCTGCGCCTGCGCGATCGAGAACATCTGGCTGGCCGCCCGCGCGGCCGGGCTCGGGGTCGGGTGGGTCACCCTCTTCCCGCCGGCCGAGCTCGCCGATCTCGTCGGACTGCCCAGCGGCGTCGAGACCCTCGGCTGGCTGTGCCTCGGCTGGCCCGACGAACGACCGCCCGACCCAGGACTGGAACGCAACGGATGGTCGCGCCGTATGCCGCTCGACGACGTGATCATCGCTGAGCGATGGCCGGCCGACGGTGGCGCGCCGGCGGCGCCGCCATCGTTCCTGGCCGCCCCGAGCGGCGCGGCGATCGTAGCCGCCCGCGACTCCGGCGACGACCTACTCACCGCTCCCGGATCTCTCGGGGTCTTGGACGCGACCGTGAACCGCGTCCTCGCGCTGTCCGGCGAGACACCGACAGCCGGCACATTGGTTGTGATCGCGGCCGATCACCCAGTGACACGCCACGCGGTGTCGGCCTACCCGACATCGGTGACCGCTGAGGTGCTGGATGCCACCCGCTGCGGTGAATCCCTCGGCGCTGTCGCGGCGCGCCGTGCGGGGCTACGGGTCGTCGCCGAACGCGCGACACCGCTGCTGCCCCAGGGAGACCTGCTCGAGACCGATGCCCTCGATATCGCCGATGTCGATTCATTGGTCAGCACCGGGCGCCGGCTCGGCCGAGAGGCCGCAACGCGCGGGCTCGTCTGCCTCGGCGAGATCGGCATCGGTAACACCACCGTGGCGGCTGCGCTCGTCTGCGCCCTGCTCGAGGCCTCGCCGCAGAAGACGGTCGGGCTGGGCGTGAACGCCGACGCCGCGATGCTCGACCGCAAGCGCGCAGTCGTCGACGGCGCGCTCACCCGCGCGAGGGCACACTACGGATCGCGCCTTGCCAAGCCGCGCACCGCGCTCGCGGCCCTTGGTGGACCGGAGTTCGCCATGCTCACCGGCGTGGTGCTCGGCGCCGCCGCGGAAGGTGCCCCGGTCGTGCTGGACGGCCTCGCCACCTCCGTCGCGGCACTGCTCGCGGTCGGTATGGAGCCGGGCGCCAGGGCTGCGCTCGTTGCCGGGCAGCACAGCCGCGAGCAGGCGCACCAGCTGGTGCTGACCGAGCTGGGCCTGGAGCCGCTGCTCGACCTGCGCTTCCGCGCGGGGGAAGGGGTCGCGGCCTGCCTGGCCGCTCAGCTGCTGCTGTCCGCACTCTCGATCCGACAGGAGACGGGGCGGGTCACGTGATCGGCCTGCGACCGGTTCGGCGCAGTACGGCACTGGTTCTCGGCGGTGCTCGATCGGGCAAGTCACGCGCGGCCGAAGGGATGTACCGGGGCATCAACCCGGTGATCTACGTGGCGTGCGGTCCGTCTGTTGATGGCAGCGACCCCGAGTGGGCCGATCGTGTCGCGGCCCATCAGGCCCGTCGACCCTCCGGGTGGGACACCCTCGAGACCCGCGACCTGACGTCCGTGCTCCAGACCCCTGGCCCGCCTGCGCTATTCGACTGTCTCGGGACCTGGCTCGCGGGCGTCATGGACGACTGCGGCGTGTGGTCGGGTCAGGCCGACTCCGACGCGTTGCTGGCCGCCCGCGTCGACGCGCTCGTCGCGGCGTGGGCCCACCCGGCCCGTCGCGTGGTGGCCGTCAGCAACGAGGTCGGTTCGGGCATCGTTCCCGCCACCGCCTCCGGCCGCCGCTTCCGTGACGAGCTCGGCAGCGTCAACGCGCGGATCGCCGCGACGTCCGACGCAGTGTGGCTCGTGACCGCCGGCATCAAGCAGCGACTGCGATGACCGAGCCCGGCCGGTCACTCGCCGCCGCCCTCGGCCTGTTCACGATCTGCCCCATCCCCGCCCGCTACGCGGGACCGCCGCCCGAGCACGTTATCCGGTGGCTGCCGGGCGTGGGCGTATTGGTCGGCGGCGTAGCCGTGCTGCCGGCGCTGGCCGTGTGGCGGGGAGGAGCCCAGGGTTCGCCGTTGCTCGCCGGCGTGCTGATCGTGGCGGTGCTCGCGACGGCGACCCGGGGGCTGCATCTCGACGGCCTCGCCGACCTGGCCGACGGCCTGGGAAGCAGGAGACCGGCCGCCGGCGCGCTCGCCGTGATGCGGCAGCCCGACATCGGGCCGTTCGG
>JAOPVG010000119.1 GCA_025966255.1 Jatrophihabitans sp. | reverse complement strand
CGCGCTACGGCGACGTCGTGGCGGCCGTCCGCGACGGTGGCTTCGACCTGCCCACCCGGCAGCGCCTGGCCACCGCGGCCTTCCGGCACACCGCCGCGTACGACGTCGCGGTTGCGTCGTGGCTGGGGAGTGCCGTCGCACCGGACGACGAGGTCGACGGCGCACCGAGCGGGTTCCCGGCGTGGATCGCCGGGACGTACGAGCGGGCCGCGGTCCTGCGTTACGGCGAGAATCCGCACCAGCGGGCCGCGCTGTACATCAGCCCGGATCACGGGGGCGGGGTGGCGCACGCGGACCAGCTGTCCGGCAAGGAGATGAGCTACAACAACTACGTCGACGCCGATGCGGCCTGGCGGGCGGCCTACGACTTCGACGCACCGTGCGTCGCGATCATCAAGCACGCCAACCCGTGCGGCATCGCGGTCGGCGCCGACATCGCGGAGGCCCACCGCAAGGCGCACGCCTGCGACCCGGTGAGTGCCTACGGCGGGGTGATCGCCACCAACCGGCCCGTGTCCGACGCCATGGCCGAACAGCTCGCCGACATCTTCACCGAGGTCATCGTGGCGCCGGCCTTCGATGAGGACGCGCTGGAGCGGCTGTCCCGCAAGAAGAACCTGCGCCTGCTCGTCGCGGCGCCGCGGCCGAGCCAGTCGAGTGTCGAGACGCGGTTCATCTCCGGCGGCACACTGTTGCAGGTCGCCGACCGCATCGACGCGCCGGGCGACGATCCAGCCACCTGGACGCTCGCGACCGGCGATCGCGCCGACGCGAGCACCCTCGCCGATCTGGCCTTCGCCTGGCGCGCGGTGCGGGCCGTGAAGTCGAATGCGATCGTGCTCGCCACGGACGGCGCGACCGTGGGCGCCGGCATGGGCCAGGTGAATCGCGTCGACTCGTGCCGGCTGGCGGTCGCCCGAGCCGGCGATCGCGCCGCCGGATCGGTGGCCGCGTCCGATGCGTTCTTCCCCTTCGACGACGGAGCACAGGTGCTCATCGACGCCGGCGTGCGGGCCATCGTCGAACCCGGTGGCTCGATTCGCGACGAAGACGTCATCGCCGCCGCGAAGAATGCCGGCGTGACCCTGTACTTCACCGGCACGCGGCACTTCGCCCACTGACATGGCCGACGACGAGCATTTCGAGAACTTCACCGACGGTGGCGAGGCCGGAGTCGATCGCGGGGACGCCAACGTGCAGGTGTTCTCCGACCTCGATCACTCCAACCTCGACGCCCACGGTCAGCGCTGGGAGCGGCTGATCTTCGAGCGCTGCCGATTCGGGGACGCGAAGCTGACCGGTCTGGTGACGGTGGGATGCAGCTTCGTCGAATGCGATTTCACGCAGGCCCAGCTCTCGCAGTCCCACCACGCGCGGTCAGCGTTCGTCAGCTGTGCCTTCACCGACACCGAGCTGCAGGACGCCCGCTTTGCCGACTGCCGGTTCACCGGATCGGCCTTCGACTCCTGCTCGCTGGCCGGCATCAAATTCGACCGTGGCGACCTGAGCTCGGTCTCCCTGGACGGCGCCGAGCTGTCCGGAGTCGACCTCTCCAACCTGCGGCTGTACGACGCGAGCCTCGTCGAAGCCGACCTGAGCGGGTGCGACCTCAGCGGCGCCGACCTGCGCGAAGCCCGGCTCCAGGGGGCCAGCTTCGAGAGCGCCGATCTGCGCGGCGCCTTGCTCGACGGCATCGATCTCCGGCAAGTGAATCTGGCCGGCGCGACGATCGACGCCGACCAGGCCCTGGACCTGGTCCGTGGAATCGGGATCGCCATCGGCTGAGTCGATATCGGTTGCACCACTCAGGCAACAGAGCCGCGTCCGAACCTGAGTGACGGACCGGACTCAAGCCCGGCAACCCCGGCTGGCAGGATCATCGGACGTGACGGCAACGATCCTCGACGGCTCGGCGACACTGGCCGCGATCAAAGCCGAACTCACCGGCCGGGTGGCGGTGCTGGCTGAACGTGGCGTCCAGCCCGGACTCGGCACCGTGCTCGTGGGCGACGACCCCGGCAGCCGGTGGTACGTCAACGCCAAGCACAAGGACTGTGCGCAGATCGGCGTGGCCAGCATCCGTCGTGACCTGCCCGCGACCGCCACCCAGGCCGAGGTCGAGGCCGTCGTCGCGGAACTCAACGCCGACCCGGCCTGCACCGCTTTCCTCGTGCAGCAGCCGACGGGCCTGGACGAATTCGCCATCCTCGCGGCCGTCGATCCGGTCAAGGACGTCGACGGTCTGCATCCGACGAACCTGGGCTGGCTCGTGCTGGGCAAGCCGGCACCGCTGCCGTGCACGCCGACCGGGATCATCGAGTTGCTGCGTCGTTACGACGTGCCGATCGCCGGCGCACACGTGGTCGTCGTCGGCCGCGGCATCACCGTCGGGCGGCCGCTGGCCTTGATGCTCACCCGCCGCTCGGAGAACGCCACCGTCACCGTCTGCCATACGGGCACGCGCGACCTCGCCGCGCAGGTGCGCACGGCCGACATCGTCGTGGCCGCCGCGGGCTCGCCGTCGCTGATCACCGCGGACATGGTGAAGCCGGGGGCGGTTGTCCTGGACGCGGGAGTCAGCCGGGTGGACGGCAAGATCGCCGGCGACGTGGCCCGCGACGTCGCCGAGGTGGCCGGTTACCTGAGCCCGAATCCCGGCGGGGTCGGACCGATGACTCGGGCGATGCTTCTCACCAACGTCGTCGAGGCTGCGGAGCGCAGCCTCGCGAACCAGGCGTGACGTGCTCGGACGGGCGTGGCGCTGGATCGCTGAGCAGGTTGCGTTTCTGATCGTCCTCGCCGGCGTGGCGGCGGCCTTCGTCTACCTGCTCGTCCAACCCGGGCACTGGCGCCGCGGCACGGGCGCGCTGTCCGTGGCGTTGCTCTTCGCGGCTCTGGTCCGCCTCGTCCTGCCTACTGCTCGGGCCGGCATGCTCGCGGTGCGCCACCGCTGGGCGGACACGTTCTGCTACCTGCTGCTGGGTGGGCTGGTTCTCGCCGTCGACATCCGCCTGCGCAACTGACTCGCGTGCGAGTTAGCCTGCGAACCAGACTCACTCACGACAGGGGAGACGAATGGCTGACAATCGCCGCGGCAAGGTAACCGTCGTCGGGGCTGGCTTCTACGGCTCGACCACCGCGCAGCGCCTCGCCCAGTACGACGTGTTCGAGACCGTGGTGCTCACCGACATCGTCGAGGGCAAGCCCGAGGGCCTGGCGCTCGACCTGAACCAGTCGCGTCCGGTCGAGGGCTTCGAGACGACCGTGGTCGGGGCCACCACCACCCCGGACGGAGGCGGCTACGAGGCCACGGCCGGTTCGGACGTCGTGGTCATCACTGCCGGTCTGCCCCGCAAGCCGGGCATGAGCCGCATGGATCTGCTCGAGGTCAACGCCGGCATCGTGCGCGGCGTCGCCGAGAACATCGCGAAGCACTCCCCGAACGCCGTGATCATCGTCGTGTCGAACCCGCTCGACGAGATGACCGCACTGGCCCAGCTGGCCTCCGGCCTCCCGAAAAACCGGGTGTTCGGCCAGGCCGGCGTGCTCGACACGGCCCGCTTCACCAACAACGTGGCCACCACACTCGGCGTCCCGGTCGGCTCGGTGCAGACGCTGACGCTGGGCTCGCACGGCGACACGATGGTGCCCGTCCCCTCCGCCTGTTTCGTCGACGGTAAGCCGCTGACCGACGTCATGGACGCCGCCACCATCGAGGAGCTCGTCACGCGCACCCGCAACGGCGGGGCCGAGGTCGTGGCCCTGCTCAAGACCGGCTCGGCGGACTACGCGCCGTCGGCCGCGGCCGCCCGCATGGCCAAGGCGGTCATCGAGGACTCCGGCGCCGTGATCCCGGTCTGCGCCTGGGTTGACGGTGAGTACGGCATCAACGGCGTGTACCTCGGCGTCGAGGCCGAGATCGGCGAGGAAGGCGTCAAGCGAGTCGTTGAGCGCGACCTCACCGAGTCTGAGCTTGCCGGGCTGAAGCAAGCGGCGGAGGCCGTCCGGGCCAAGCAGGCCGACATCGCCGATCTCTGATCGGCGTGCATAGGCATAGCGCCGATCTCTGATCGGCGGGTCAGTGTGCGCCGGCGAGGCGTAACGCCGCTGTGGCGTAGTGGTCGGCGAGTTCGTCGGGCGCCTCGTTGCGGGTGGGGTCATACCACTCGCTCGTGCGACTGCACATGTCGAGCACCATCAGCGCCACGCGGGTGGCGCCGGCGTCGGGTCCGTCGATCAGGTCGAAATGCTTCGACTGCGCCCCCGTCCGCAACAGCTCGCGCAGCTGGTCGCGCAGGCGGCGGCGCCGCAGCACGATCTCCTGGTACCGCGGCCGGGACAGGTGCAGGTACTCGCGTCGAACCAGCTGAGCCAGCTCGGGATGCACGAGGTGGCCCATGACGTACGCGTGGGCGAAGGCGGCCAACTGGGCGACGGGATCCGGGGCCGCGCCGTCAAGAGCGCCGGCCACCCGCCGCTCGAGCCGGTCGTGTCCGTGGCACACGAGCACGTAGAGCACCTCGTCCTTGCCGGCGAAGTGGTTGTACAGGGCCGCCGGGCTGAGGCCGCACGCCCGGGTGATGTCGCGGATCGACGTCGCGGCCGCGCCCTGCCGGTAGAACAGGGCCGCCGACATGGCCAGGACGCGCCGCGCCGCGGAGCTCAGCGCCGCCAGATCTGACGCCCCCTCGAAGGAGCGGGCGAACACCTCGGCCTGGTCCGCGGGCAGCGGTGCGTCGGACTTTGCCGGGCTTGTCGACACGGCCCCATTGTCCGACACGCGAGGTGGCTGCGCTCGTTGACCCGACTTCCTCCTTCGGGTAAACATTCGTTCACATAGTGAACCAGACCACATCGAGGTGGCACATTGGCATCCAGCTCCGTCCCGGCGGCAACTGCGGCCCCATCCAGCCCGAAACGCGGGCTCCGCAGGACCGAACTCGCGCTATTCCCGAAGGCGTCGACGCGCTTTGCGTGCCTCGGCATCGTCGTGTTGGCGACGGTCGTCCTCTACTACCAGTTCTATCTGGCCGGGGCGGTCGCGGCGGGGACGAACGGACAGAACGGCATCCTCGTCGACTACCACATGTCGTTCGTCTA
>JAOPVG010000528.1 GCA_025966255.1 Jatrophihabitans sp. | reverse complement strand
CACGGAAGCTAACAGAAAGCACACGGGCCAGCCGAGTGCAGCACGCTGACCCGAAGGGAGCCGGTCCATGACCGACTCAGCGCTCGACACCGGCAAGCACCGCTCGAAGCGTCGGCGGTTCGTGCCGCTGGTGTGGGTCAGCGGCGTTGCCGCAGCCGGCCTGCTTGCACTAGGGGTCAGCGGCACCTTGTCCGGCTGGACCTCGGCCATCATCAACAACAACACCAACACCGTCGCCTCCGGCAACGCGGTCGTCCTGCAGGAAACCGGACCGACCGGCATCGCCAGCCCGACCTCTGCCACGTGCTACTCGACCGATGGCAGCCAGACCACGATCAACTCCTCGGTCTGCAGCACTATCAACAAGTACGGCGGCGTCACCACGCCGCTCACGCCCGGTGCCAATCAGACCGCGGACGTCACCTTCACCAACGTGGGCTCCGAGGCCGGCTCGATCTTCAAGCTGACTCCTGGCGCCTGCAGCCAGACTCCGACGGCTGGCACCGGCACTCCGGTGAACCCGGCGAACCTCTGCACGAACGGTGACCTGACCGTCGCCCTGAGCTGCTCGGCCGGCGCCACCTACGTCTCCGGATCCGCCTTCACCGATCTCGTGTTCGCGGCAGCCAAGCCGAGCACGTTCTCGCCCGTGCTCACGCACGCCACCGGTATCGCCAAGAACGCATCAGTGACCTGCCGGTTCACGCTCGCACTCAGCACCACGGCATCACCTCTGGACGGCGGGATCATCGTCAGCCAGGGACTCGTCTGGGAGCTCGACCAGTAGCTACCCCAGGACATTTGCGGTCCTGCCGAACTCCCCCCGGGTCGCAACCGCGGCTCCGGGGGCGTAGCTCACCACAGCAGAGAGACAACAATGAGATCGCGATACAGCCGCCTCCTTCGGGCGGCGGTCTGCGCGTTCCTGGGCTCGTTGCTCGCTGTGTGGGCAGTTGCGGCGGGCACCCTGGGCGGCTTTTCGGCCGCGACGGTCGGCAACCCCACGAACAACGCGGGCACAGGTTTGCTGGCGATTTCGCACGCCTCTCCGACCAGCGCTACCTGCTCGGCTACGCCGACCGCGCCGGTGACGACGACCAGCTGCAGCTCGTCCCTCTACCCGCCTTCGGTGCCTGCTTCGGGGACCGCCTTACGCAGCGACGCGATCGCGAACACCGGTACGTACTCAGGGAGTGCGATCAGCGCTCGGGCCCGCGTCGCCGGCTGTGGTCCGGTTCAGCTGGCGAACTCGGTGGCGGGCGGCACGAACGGCGCGATGCTGCCTCGGAACGGCACGACCTTCTCGCCCACGACTGGACCGATGGCCGCCTCTGGCGCTATCACACTCAACGGATCGACTGGCTACGCCTCCAGCGTCGCGTCGACCTCAGAACCGACCGGGCCCGTCGTGATCGGCCAATCGGTATACGGACTGGGCATCTGGTTCAAGACATCCAGCACATCGGTCAGCCCGCTGTTCGGCTTCGGGAGCAACTCGCTCGACACAACCGGTTCGAACGACCGCATCCTGTACCTGGACGCCGCCGGCAAAATCGGCTTCATCGCCACGACCTCGGGCGCGTCAACGGTTACGGGCACTGCGGCCGGTGTCCCGGCATACAACGACGGCGCGTGGCACTTTGCCTATGTCGTTATTACGGCCAACAAGCTCCTCGCCGGTCTGAACTTCACCATCACCATTTTTGTCGACGGTGCGCAGGCGAGTAGTACCGGCAGCGGGCTGCTCGGGTCTTTGGCTTCCTACTCCGGCTACTGGCACGCGGGGTGGTCCCCGATCGGCGGGACCCCGCGCTACTTCACCGGGTCGCTGTCCGACTTCATCGTCGACGACAGTGGGAATGCACCTGCGACGATCGCTGCGAATCCGACGACCTACACCTCGTTCGACGCGAACCGTACCGAACAATGGCCGATGAACGACTCGGGCGGAGCGTTCGACGGCACGACGACGGCCGGCACACTTCCTGCGGGCACCACGCTGCCGACTGGTCCCTCCGATCCGTGCACCTCCATCGACATCGCGTGGGCGATGACCAATCCGGCTGCGACTGTGCTGGCCAACATGACGATCCGCGCGGCGGTGGTCACCGCTGGCTGGACGATTATCTCGGCGCGGCCCGGGCCAGGTGTCACGCAGACCTCGACGATCACGACCAAGCGGGACACGACATTCAACACCTACGTCACGGGGCTGATCATCTACGCACCCATCCAGATGGAGTACTCGGTCGGCACTGCACCATGGACCGTGTCCTTCGTATGGGGCACCCCGGCCGCCGGGGCCGCTGCCACCGGTTCCACGTTCGTGATCGCCTAGTCATGACCAACGCAGCTGAAGTCCTCGAGCGTCACAGACCGGACGGCGCTCCGCCGGCGCTGCCGCTACCTCGACGCAAGCCCCGGCCACGCAACGTCATCACGATCGGCATCGTTGCGGTGCTGCTGGGGTTCGTGGCGTTCGTCGGTTACTGGGCCGCTACTGGCGGACGCTGGTACGTCGTCCAAACGCCGTCGATGGGCACCGCAGCGCCGGTCGGCACACTGCTGTGGGTCGAGCCCGTCCAGATGAAGGACCTGCACGTCGGCGATTTCATCACGTTCCGGCCGGCCGGCTCGGACAGCACGTACAGCCACCGCGTCTACACGATCAACGCCGACAGCACGATCTCCACCAAGGGGCAGATCACCGCTCCGGACCCGTGGACGCTGCGTGAGTCCGACATCGTCGGCAAGGTGCAGATGCGCTGGTGGGGGATGGGTTGGCTGGTCAAGGCGGTGCCGATCCTCGTCATCGGCGGTCTGGTGCTGTGGCTGGTCATCCGCCGGTTCAGCACCCAGCGCTGGCGACTGCCACTCACCGTCGCCGGCGGGGCGTTGCTGATCTGCGTGTCCATCGTGATGCTCCGGCCGCTGACCCGCGCCGATCAGATCTCCTCCGTCGCGACGGGCGACGGTGGCCGCGCCACCTATATCTCCACCGGCCTGCTCCCACTGCGGCTGCAGGCCGTGCATGGCGAGGGCATTGACCTGCGCAATGGGCAGCTCGGTTCGGTGCTGAGCACGCACGCCGACAGCGAAGGCCACTACCCGGTCACGCTCAAGCCCGACATCACCTGGTGGTGGTGGCTCGTGCTCGTCGCCGTCTGCTTCGTCCCGGCGCTCTGGACGGTGTTCTTCGGGCAACCGTCCAGGTCCGCCCCGAAGCATCGCGCGGTGCCGACTACGGCGTGAGTTGCTCCCGGGCTACCGTCATCACAGCCCAACCGAGGAGGTCCGTTGACCGACGCGATCGTCGTGGGGTCCGGGCCGAACGGCCTGGCCGGGGCCGTCGTCCTGGCCCGGGCCGGGCTGCGCGTCACCGTCCTCGAGGCCGTGGACGAGATCGGCGGCGGCACCCGCACCAGCGAACTGACGGTTCCCGGGGTGCTGCACGATCACTGCTCGGCCGTGCACCCACTCGGGGTCGGGTCGCCATTCCTGCGCACCCTCGACCTCGCCCGCCACGGTCTCGAGTGGTGCTGGCCCGAGATCGATCTTGCCCACCCGCTGGACCGCGGACGCGCCGCGGTGCTCGTGCGGTCCGTGCCGGCGACCGCGGCTGGGCTCGGTCGCGACGGCCCGGCGTGGGAGAAGCTGTTCGGGCCGTTCGCCGCCGGCTTCGACGCGCTCGCCGAGGACATCCTGCAACCGGTCGTGCACCTTCCGAAGCACCCGATGCTGCTGGCCCGCTTCGGGCTGGCCGCGCTCGCACCGGCCTCGCTGCTCGCCCGGAGATGGGAGAGCGACGAAGCACGGGCCCTGTTCGGCGGGATGGCCGCGCACGCGTTCCGGCCGCTGACGAGCCCGACCAGCGCGTCGGTGGGGCTGGCGCTCGGCGCGTCCGCCCATCGGTTCGGTTGGCCGGTCGCGAAGGGCGGCTCCCGGGCCATCACCGACGCCTTGGCCGCCGAGCTCACCTCGCTGGGCGGCCGCATCGAGACCGGCCACCGGGTCACGTCGCTTCGCGAGGTCGAGGCGGCCGACGTGGTGCTGCTCGACCTCAGCCCGACCGCCGTGGCCGAGCTGGCCGGCGATCGGCTGCCGCAGCGCGTTCGCCGCGCCTACCGCCGGTACCGGTACGGTCCGGCGGCGTTCAAGCTCGACCTCGCCGTAGCGGGCGGGGTGCCGTGGACCAACGACGCCTGCCGCAGGGCCGGCACGGTGCACGTCGGCGGCACGATCGAGCAGATCACCGCGGCCGAGCGTGATGTGGCAGCTGGACGCATGCCGCCCCGGCCGTTCGTCCTGGTCGCGCAGCAATACCTCGCCGACCCGAGCCGCTCGGCCGGCGACGTCCACCCGATCTGGGCCTACGCGCACGTACCGCACGCGTACCCCGGCGATGCCACCGAGGCAATCCTGGGCCAGCTCGAGCGCTTCGCTCCGGGGGTGCGCGACCGAATCGTCGGACAGGCCGTCCGCACCCCGGCGCAAACCGAGGCCTACAACGCGAACTTCATCGGCGGAGACATCTCTACCGGCGCGAACGATCCCCGCCAGCTGTTGCTGCGACCGCGGGCGGCCATCGACCCCTACCGGACCGGGATTCCGGGCGTGTATCTGTGTTCGGCGGCGACGCCCCCCGGCGGCGGGGTACACGGGATGAATGGCAGCAACGCCGCGCACTCCGCGCTGAAATGGCTCGGCTGAGGGAGGCCGAATCAGTCGTTGCGGCCGGAGACGGCCACGCTCACACCGAGGCCGACGATGGCTAACCCGCCCGCACCGCCGATCGCCCCGACCCGCCGCGGCGAGCGGGCCAGCCACTGCCGAGCGGTGCCGGCCACGAATGCCCACGCGCTGTCGGACACCAACGCGATCGCCGGGAAGAAGAGACCAAGGATCAGCAGCTGCTCCGGGACGTGCCCGGCGCTGCGGTCGATGAACTGCGGCGTCGCCACGGTGAAGAAGACGATCGTCTTGGGATTGGCCAGGCCGACCAACACGCCGTCGAGGAACATCCGGCGGCTGCTGCCAGTGGCGACGGGACCGGCGATCGCCTCGCTGAGCGCGTGTCGGTGCCGGAACGCCTGGACGCCCAGGAAGATCAGATAGGCCGCGCCGGCGAACTTGATGACCGTGTAGACCTCGACCGAGCGCTGGACGAGCGCGCCGACGCCGAAGGCCACCGCGACGATCTGCAGGTAGACGCCGGCGGAGTTGCCCGCCGCACTCAGCAACGCGCCGCGGCGCCCGACGGTCAGGGCGCGACCGATCGTGAACAGCACGCTCGGCCCGGGGATGACGATCAGCACGAACGAGGTGATCACGAAGGCGAGCAGGTGATCGGTGGGCGGCATGCCCAGACGGTATCCCGGCGCGCGGCGCCGTTATCGCCGGGCTCGACTGGCCGGAAGACGTCACAACTGCAGTTCGTGGCCGGACCGTGCCACCCTGAGCACGTCGCTTCGCGTCCACCGAGCGCCATCGAGCCGGACGGCGAGCGCCACGCCCGGACGAACCAACCAGAAGACCTCGTCGCGGCTCACCCAACCGCGGCGACCGTGTATCCGCACCGGCACGTAGCGTGCCTCGGCCGGCGGGCGCTCCTCGTAGGCGATGAACCAGTCCTGCAGAGCCCGCGGGCTGGACAGGCGAATGCCGTGCATGACCGTGATGTCCAGGTCGACGCGATAACCGCCGTCGGCGTCCGGCCCGGTCTCCCACACCGCCGACGTGAAGTCGACATCGTCGTAGTCGTAGACGAAGTCGCTGCGTGCGCCGAGCCCCGCGGGCAGCCGACTGAACCCGAACCCACCAACGGTCGCCGACGGCCCGGCGCCCACGGCGCCCGCTGCGTCGGGTACGCCCGGCGCGAGCAGAACGATCGACATCACGACGACGGTCAGCAAACCCAACCGCCGCATCAGCGCTCTCATTGCGCTCCTCTCTCCGGCCGCCCGGTGCGGCCGGAGACACAACCGTGCCGACGCTGCCCACCGCCACGGGCGGCGGACCCGAATCTGTGGATGACGAAGTCGCCTGTGGACCGCGCGCCGGCCAACCGTCGGTGGGTCGTGCTAGCCGCCGCCGCTGATGACGCGCTACGCGACCGTCCCCGACCAACCGCTCACACGCGCGGGTGCTCGGTGGGCCACTCGACCCGTCAGCCGCGCCGGCGCGGTGCGGACAACGTCAGCGACCGAACGGACGGAGCTGGTAGTAGCCCTTGGTACGCGCGACGACCGTGCCGTCCGCACCGAGGACC
>JAOPVG010000496.1 GCA_025966255.1 Jatrophihabitans sp. | reverse complement strand
ATCGCTGTCGGCGGGCGCTCAGGTCGCTACCCCGTGGCCCTGCGACACATGATCTGGCACCCGGTCGAAATCACCACCGCTGCCGACGGGATGCGCGTCGCCGACTCCGGCGGCGTGATCACGGTGGTCGGATTCTTCAGTGCCGACGGCGGCCTGTGACCGGTCGGCAGCGTCAGCTGGCCTGTCGTCAGCGTCAGCCGGCCAGCAGCAGGTAGCTCTCGGCCTCCTCGATCACGTTCTGCAGATGCAGGCCGTGCTGGACATCCAGGACCGGCGCGGCGTTGCGGTCCAGGGCGTCCACGAACTCGCTGATCATCGTCGTGATGTCCTCTTGGCCACCGCAGTCCGAGAGGTCGATGCGGGCCGCACCACCGGGGCCGTACACCTCCACCTCGGCCTGACGGACTGTCTGGGGCGCGCCGGCATACAGCGACGCCTCGCTGACCCGGCCAATCTGGTGTTCGAGGAACATGCCCACCCAGCCTCCAGGGTTGCCGTGCGCGGTCACCCCGGCGATGTTGCCGAGGGCCGCATCGAGCAGATCGATCAGGTCGGTTCCGCCGGTGCGCAGCAGTCCGCGCTCCGCGTGCCAGGCATTCGTCGAGGCGATGGGCGCGACGAGCCGTCCGCGGCCGCCGGCCGGTTCCACGGCCGGCACGTCGCCGTCGAGGAAGCGGCGCACCGCAGCGGAGAAGCGCCACGTCAGAGCCACCTGCGTGATGACCCCCGCTCGCTCTCCGACCCTGACGAGTTCCTCCGCGCCGGCAAGATCACCGGCGATCGGCGTCTCGAGCAGCAGCGCCTTGCCGCGGCGGGCGGCGGTGGCGGCCAGGTTCGCCTGCGCCGGCGGCGGCACGGCGAAGGCCACCGCATCGCACTGCTCGAGGAAGTCGTCGTAGTGGCCGAAGGCCGGCACGTCATACGTGGCGGCCAACGCCTGGGTCGCGAGCGGCGTCCGTCCCCACACACCCGCGAACTGCACGCCCTCATAGGCGGCCAGTGCAGGGGCGTAGGTTCCCGCGGCCCGCTGACCCGAGCCGGCAAGTCCGATGCGGATTGTCATGCCTTCGAATGTAAGCCTCCGATTCGTGGTCGAAACCGCTCGAGCCCAAGGAGATACTCACCAGGTACCGCTGCAGCGACCTACTGCTGCACCCACAGCGCGCCGTACCCGAACGGCAGTTGCACGGTCACGTCGAAGAACTCGTCGTCACCCACCGCTTCCCGCAAGGTGGTGAGCACCGCTCGCGCGTGTCGTTCAGCCTCGGCCACGCTGGTGCCCTCGCGCTGGGCGACCCGCTCAAGGAACTCCTCCAGCGACACGTGCGACGCCGTGCCCGGGTTGCGTTCCCGCGCTTCCTTGAGGAGCGGATGAAGTTCGATCGGGAGCCGGGCGACCAGGTCGTCGATCTCGCCGGGCGCGATCCGTTCGGCCAGCGTCGTCAGGACGACTTCGAGGGCGCGCCGCGCACCCTCGCGGTCCACATCGGCCCGCTGCGCGACCTTGGTAACGATCGTGTCGAAGGCCGTAGATCCGACGTCCGGTCCGCGCGGCAACAACGGCGCGAAGTCCTTCGGCAACGTTGCGGCGAGGCGGTCGAACTCGTCCGGCCCGATGGCGCGCGCGAACACCGCCAGCACCAGTGCCGCGTCGTGGCGGGCCGTGGCGAGGTCGACGTCCTCCCGCTCGGCGACCCGCTCGAGGAACGCGTCGATGTCGAGCCGGTCCACCGTGGTACCGCCGTGGAACAGCAACGGCCCGATCTCGGGCGGGAGCAGCTCGACGAGGTGCCGAGCCTCGTCGCGGGACAGGCGGTCGGCCAGGGTGCGCAGCGTGGCCGCGACCGCTAGTTCGACCCGTTCGCGGTCGACCGCAAGCGACTCTTGCACGGCACTGATGAAGGTCTCATAGTCCACGATGGACTCCCCTGGTCGGCGGGGAGCGACAGCCGGAGGTCCAGCCGCAAACAACCCCGCACTGTGCACTGTAAGACGACGGCGCTCGGATACGGACGCGTACCGTCCCGGCTATGGACGACTTGGGCCCACCGGTCGCGTATTCGGGCCTCGCCGACGGCACGCCGGTGTTCGATCGCAATGGCCAGCGCATCGGCGTCGTCGAGCATGTGGTGGCCGACACGGCTCTCGACATCTTCCACGGCGTCATCGCGCACACGCACCCGCTGCCGGGCCGGCATCTGTACGCCGACGCCGATCAGATCGCCGAACTGCACGAACGCGGGGTCGTGCTCGCCGTCGACGAAAGTCAGCTGCACGAACCCGACGAGACGTCGACGCGAACTCAAGACGACGCGCATCCGGAGACGTCGCTGGAGGCGCGCATCCGCCACGCGTGGGACTGGATCAGGGCGCACACGTAGAGCCTGCCCACAATTGCTCTTCCGCCCAAGGCATTGGCCCTGCGAGGCCGATTCTGAGCCCGCTTCTCACTTCTCCAGGTCCACGCCGCGTCCGGCGCGCACCCGGCAACCTCAAGTTGACTCGACTAACCCGCGACCAGACTGAGGGGACGACCAATGAGCACACTCATCGCCATCGGCTATCCGGCCGAGGAAACGGCCGAGCAGGCGGCCGCCGAGGCACTTCGCCTGGCGGAGGACCTGGTCATCCAACCCGACGCCATCGCGGCGATCCGGCGGGACAAAGAAGGCAAGATCCACGTCACCACCAATCACCACCCAGTTGCGGGCCAGGTCACGTGGGGCATGCTCTGGGGCTTCCTGTTCGGAGCGTTGTTCTTCGTCCCACTGTTCGGGTTGGCCGTCGGCGCCGGTCTCGGCGCGATCATGGGGCTCATCGACAAGGTTGGGATCGACAAGGAGTTCCAGGCGCGAGTGCGTGACATGCTGCAGCCCGGAACCTCGGCGCTGTTCATCATCGCCGAAGCGGTCACCCTCGACAAAGCCGTCGAGGCGCTCTCCAAGTTCGGTGGCACCGTCCTCAAGACCTCGCTGTCCAAGGACGCGGAGAAGCAGCTCCAGGAAGCGCTGAGCGGACGCAGCCAGGCCGTCACCGCCTGACTCGCTGCCTGTCCCGTGCGGCCGAGGTTCAGCTCACCGGCTCCTCGGCTGCCGGCCACCGGCGCACCACCAGGATGGCCATCGCCATCACGAAGATCAGCGCGATCAGAATCAGCAGTTCGATCCCCTCCGGGTTCCACCGGAACGACCGCTCGCTCTCGGCGGTCACGAGCAACACCCGGCGCACGCCGGCGATCAGCCCGACGATG
>JAOPVG010000487.1 GCA_025966255.1 Jatrophihabitans sp. | reverse complement strand
CCGAACGTGCGGGCTTCGTCGGGGATGATCGGCACGAACCGTTTGCCGATCTCCTTGTCCTTCATCAGGTCCTTGAACAGTCGGACGGTGGCCATGGTGGTGGCCACCTGCTGCTTGCCGGAGCCGGCCCGGAACTCCGCGTAGACCTTGTCGCCGGGCAGCGTGAGCGGCTTCGACCGCACCACCCGCTTGGGCAGCGCGCCGCCGAGGGCCGCCCGCCGTTCCTTCATGTACTGGATCTCGTCGGACTTCTCGCCCGGGTGGTAGTAGGGCGGTAGGTCCGCTTCGAGCTGGGCGTCGGTGATCGGCAGGTAGAGCCGGTCCCGGAACGCCTTCAGGTCGGCGCCGGTCAGCTTCTTCATCTGGTGGGTGGCGTTGCGTCCCTCGAAGGACTCGAGCGTCCAGCCCTTGACGGTCTTGGCGAGGATCACCGTGGGCTGACCGGTGTGGGCGCGTGCGGCCTCGAAGGCGGCGTACACCTTGCGGTAGTCGTGGCCACCGCGGGACAGCTTGCGCAGGTCCTCGTCGGAGAGATCCTCGACCATCTTGCGCAGCCGCGGGTCGCCGCCGAAGAAGCGGTCGCGGATGTACGCGCCGCTCTCGACCGTGTAGGTCTGGTACTGCCCGTCGGGTGTGGCGTTCATCTGGTTGACGAGCACGCCGTCACTGTCGCGGGCGAGCAGCGGGTCCCAATCGCGGCCCCAGACGACCTTGAGGACGTTCCACCCGGCCCCGCGGAAGTAGGCCTCCAGCTCCTGGATTATCTTGCCGTTGCCGCGGACCGGCCCGTCGAGGCGCTGCAGGTTGCAGTTGATGACGAAGGTGAGGTTGTCGAGTTCCTCGCGCGACGCCACGCCGATCGCGCCCAGCGACTCGACCTCGTCCATCTCGCCGTCACCCAGGAACGCCCAGACGTGGGAGTTGGACGTGTCGGCGAGCCCGCGGGCGTGCAGGTAGCGGTTGAACCGGGCCTGGTAGATCGCGCTGATCGGCCCGAGGCCCATGGAGACGGTCGGGAACTCCCAGAACTCCGGCATGAGCCGCGGGTGCGGGTAGGACGACAAGCCGTATGGGGCGCGGGAGACCTCCTGGCGGAAGCCGTCCAGGTGCTGCTCGGTGAGCCGGCCCTCGAGGAAGGCCCGGGCGTAGATGCCGGGCGCGGCGTGGCCCTGGAAATACACCTGGTCGCCGGTGCCGCTGGCGAGATCCTTACCCCGGAAAAAGTGGTTGAAGCCGACCTCGTACAGCGACGCGGCCGAGGCGTAGGTGGCGATGTGGCCGCCCACCCCGACGCGCTTGTTGGCGCGGGACACCATGATTGCGGCGTTCCAGCGGATGTAGGCCCGGATGCGGCGCTCGATATGCTCGTCGCCGGGGAACCAGGGCTCCCGCTCCGGCGAAATCGAGTTGATGTAGTCGGTGCTGCGCAGTCCCGGGACGCCGACCTGGCGCTCCCGGGCCCGTTCGAGCAACTTGAGCATCAGGAACCGCGCGCGCTGCCGCCCATCGGCGTCGATGGCGGCGTCGAGGGACTCCAGCCACTCCCGGGTTTCGTCGCGGTCGATGTCGGGCAGCTGGTTGGGTAATCCATCGGTGATGATGCTGAAACGGTCGCGGGTCACGAGGCCTCCTTCGTCGGCCTCGCTCCGGGTGCTGGGCCTATTGGTGCCCTCGCAAGCTCGGTCACGTGATCTCCTTACTGCAGTGCTCGTGGCAGTGCTGGTGGGGGCTGTGCTGGTGGCGACGCCTCGGTACCAGTCAACACCTTTCCGAGCCGCTAGGGTCGGCTAGAGACTTACTGCTGGGTATTGCAGGATTAGCGGCAGTCGCACCGTGCGAACCGCGAACCATTTGGGAGGATGTCGTTGTGAGCCCGACCCCCCCGTCCGGAAGTGGGACGGGAATCGCCGAGCGTTTGGGCCTCAAGCCCGGCATGATCATTATGGAGTCCGGCTACGACGACGACGCGGACGAAGATCTCCGCGACGCCGTCGTCGAACAGACCGGCGAGGAGATGGTCGAGGAGGACACCGACGAGGTCGTCGACGTGGTCCTGCTCTGGTACCGCGACGGCGACGGAGACCTCACCGATGTCCTCGTCGACTCGATCTCGCCGCTGGCTGACGACGGCTACATTTGGCTACTGACCCCGAAGCGCGGCCGTGACGACTACGTCGAGCCGTCGGACATCGCCGAGGCCGCCTCGATCGCGGGGCTGTCGCAGACGTCCATCGCGACCATCGGCGTCGACTGGTCCGCGGCTCGGCTGGTCGGGCGCAAGACCCCTGGAGGCAAGAAATGATTGCGGTCGGCGGCGTTGCGCCGGACTTCACCCTGAACGACCAGAACAACGAGGAGGTCGTCCTTTCCTCGTTCCGCGGCAAGCAGGCCGTGCTGATCATCTTCTATCCGTTGGCCTTCACCGGCATCTGCACCGGCGAGCTGTGCAAGGTGCGCGACGAGCTGCCGACGTTCCAGAACGACGACGTCCAGGTCGTGACCATCAGCGTCGACTCCGCCTACTCGCACAAGATCTTCAGCGAGCGGGAGGGCTACGAGTTCCCGCTGCTTTCGGACTTCTGGCCGCACGGGGGCGTGGCCCAGGCATACGGCGTGTTCAACGAGAAGACCGGCTTCGCCAACCGCGGGACGTTCCTCGTCGACAAGCAGGGCATCGTCCGCTTCGCCGAGATGAACGGTCCGGGCGAGGGCCGCGACCCCGCCACGTGGCAGGCCGCGATCAAGTCCCTCTAGCGCGGTCGGCGCGCGCGGAACAGGGCGTCGATGGCCGGACGGGCGGCGCCTTCGACCGGACGGAACACCTCCACCGCCCGTTCGACGACGAGATCGCTGCCGGCCAGGTCGCGCGCGACGTCCGCCGCCGTGTAGAGCACAGCCGGATCCTGGGGCCCGCCCGTGCCGTGGGTCAGATTGCGCGAGTCGTGGGCGACGACGAGCAGCGTGCCGCCGGGGGCGAGGGCGGCCGCCGCGCCGCTGACCGCCGCGCGCCGAGCCGCCGGATCGACCTGCAGGTAGCAGAGCAGGGCGAGGTCGACCGGATCCGGCGGCGCGAACGTGGTGGCGTCGCCCACCGTCCAGGCGACCCGGGCGCTGCCGTTGGTGCGCTGCTCGGCGTCGGCGGCCTTCTCGAGCGCGACGGCCGAGAAGTCGACCGCGTCAACCCGCCACCCCCGCGCGGCCAGCCAGATGGCATTGCGGCCTTCCCCGCAGGCCAGGTCCAGGGCTCGCCCCGGGGTGAGCCCACTGACTTCCTGCTCGACGAACCGGTTGGGGGCTGCGCCCCACACGCTGCCGTGGCTGCGGTAGCGCTCGTCCCAGTACCCGGCGTCGAACGCAGGAGTCGTCGGTCCGCGGTCGGAGCGATCGACGGATGACCGGTCGTGCGCGTCGCCCGTCATCACCGGACCGGACGGCCGTAGCGGTCAGCCAGCTTGGCCGCGCGAACGGTTTCCGAGGTGGTCTCAGTCGGAGGAGCGGACG
>JAOPVG010000479.1 GCA_025966255.1 Jatrophihabitans sp. | reverse complement strand
CGTCGACGCGATCAGGCAGGCCGCGCTCGGAAGATCGATGATCGACCCGGGCGTCATCGCCCAGGTGATGGATCGGCTCCGCGACGGTTCGCCCACCGACCGGAAGCTCGCAGCGCTGACACAACGCGAGCGCGAAGACCTCACCCTGATCACCGACGGCCTCAGCAACCGTCAGATCGGCGAGCACCTGTCCCTCGCCGAGAAGACCGTGAAGAACTACGTCTCGACACTGCTGGGCAAGCTCGGGATGGAACGGCGCACGCAAGCTGCGGTATTCGGAGCCGACGCGCGCCGCGAATGATCGTCGCGGACGCGGTCCAGGTGTCAAGCCGATCTGATGTCGCCAGGTCACGCGATGGTCAACACGTCGCCGACGGAACGCCGCGACGTGAGTGGTGCAGCAGCAGCGGCGGGCCTCTGGCCGAGTCGCAGCATCATCTGCGGATGTCCGGTCCAGGACATCAACGTCCGCAGGCGGGTTCGAAAGGCGAGCAGGTCGACGGACTGACTCAGCGGGCAGCTGGCGATCCCGTCGAGTTCGGCTTGGACCATCAGCCGCATCATCGCCTGACCCGCGCGCAACCGCTCGAGCTCGCTGTCGACGTCGGTGAAGATGACCGCGATCAGCGGACGCTCGTCCACGTCGGGGGTGATGAGCTGGCCGCCGGGTACACCTACTTCGAAGTCACGCAGCGGGATGTCGGTGTGCCGTGGCTCGGCGGCCGGCACCTGCGGAATGACGGAGTACGGGACCCCGTCCGGTGACGCATCGTCCGCGCGAACCCACGCGGCCATCTCGGCCATGTAGTCAGAGTCGCGTCGCTGCCAGCGGTCGGCCTGGGAGATGGCGACGGCCAAACCGAGAGTCTCATTGGCGCTTACCGCGAAATGCACGTACAGGCCCGGCGCCGTGACCGCCCGCCGGAGCCGTTCGACGATGTCCGCGGAGACGGCGTCCGGACCGAAAGCGCGCCGCTCGCTGCGCCGTCCGAGCGCAGCCGCCAGCCTGCTCTTGGCACCGGCGTCGACATCGGTGCGCCGGACCGGGCGCAGCCTGACGAGCAGATCGGGATCGCCCGGGTCAGGCAACAGCGACGTTTCCACCGCCCAGCCCTGCGCGCTGAGTGCCAGCTCAGTGAGTTGCGCTGCCGCGCCGCAGCTGACGAGCAGGGAGTGCCCGTCCCGATCGGCGACGCGTAATTGCCGCGTCCGGTCTGCTCGCACGTCGAGCACCCCGTCGTGCAACCTCCACTGCCAGGGCTGCGTGTTGTGAATCGACGGGGCCCGGCCGGCCGAAGCCACGACAGACTCGACGGCTGCGCGACTTATTGCGCCCGCTTCAGGGACTGCGTGGCGATGGGTGTCAACTGCACGAGTAGTGGCCATGGGTTAACCCTGCGCAGCCCTACGCGGAACGAGTAGAGCACGAGGTCCTACTCCGACGATGCCTCGAGTCCTGGGGTTCATAGCTGTCCGCTTCCCAGGCCTGGGCGGCTGCCCGGTACCAGCGGGTCGGCCGACCCTGTCCGGTGCCGCGTCCGGTGAACAGGCTGGGTCGGCGAGGCACCGAGCCGGCGGCGTGTCGGCTGGGGCCCGTTGACACGGAGGAGGCCGTCCATGCACTCAGCCGATGCCTCCGAAACACAACATCCCACGCCGCAACCGGCCCAGCCGCGCCCGACTCCGGTCCGGGAACGCGGCGTGACTCTGCGGCCGTTCCCGCCGAGTCGTCGGTTGGTGACGGCCGCGGTCCGGGCCGGTCGTCGCATCGTGCCGATGCACGGCCTGTTCGAAGTCGACATCACCACAGCACGGAACCTGCTGGCGCAGGTACAACCGCCGCTGTCGCTCACGGCGTTCGTTGTCGCGTCCCTGGGCCGAGCGGCCGCGGCGCACCCGCAGGTGCACGCATACCGGGACTGGCGAGGCCGGCTGGTGGAGCACCACCACGTCGACGTGCAGACGGTGGTCGAGGTACCTACCAAGCAGGGACCGTTCGGTCTGGTGCACATCGTGCGGGACGCCGACATCCGCAGCGTCGCCGAGATCACGGCCGAGTTGCGCGCGGTCAAGACTGATCACGACAACACCACCTCCGGACAACTACTGGACACGCTGGCGCCCACCCTCGGCCGGATTCCCGGTCTGTACCGGGCGATGTTCGCGGGCATGGGCCGTTCTCGGCGGGTCCACCTGGCCAGCGGCACCGTGCAGGTGACTGCCGTCGGCATGTTCGCCGACGGCGGCGGCTTCGCCATCGCGCCGCCCACCTTGGCATCCCTTGTCGTCGTCGTGGGCGGCCTCAGCCGACGACCGTGGGTCATCGATGACCGCGTCGAAGTGCGCGACGTCCTGGATCTCACTGTCTGCGTCGACCACAACGTGGTGGACGGAGCCCCGGCCACCCGATTCGGCGCCGACCTACGACGGATCCTGCACACCGCCGCCGTGCTCACATGAGAAACGCGATCCACGCCCTCGTGGCCACCGTCATCGTGGTGCATGGTCTGACTCATCTGTTCGGCGCGGCCAAGGGTCTCGGCTGGGCCCAGGTGGATCAGCTGAAGGAGCCGATCAGCTCCGGGGTGGGTGCGCTCTGGCTCGTTGCAGCTGCGCTCGTCATCACCGCGGGAGTGCTGCTGGGCATCGGGATCCGCTGGTGGTGGGTCGTCGGTGGGGTGGCCTTCCTTGCATCCCAAGCAGCGATCTCCACGTCCTGGGCCGGTGCCAGGATCGGCACCGTTGGCAATGCGGTCTTGCTCGCCGCGGTCGTGTATGGATACGCCTCCGAGGGACCGCGGAGCTACCGGGCCGAGTATCGGCGGCTCGTCGCCGTGGCGCTCGCCCAATCGTGGCCCGCCGATGTCGTGACCGAAGCCGATCTGGTGCACCTTCCTGCACTCGTCGCGGCCTACGTTCGCCACTCCGGCGCCGTTGGCCAACCGCGCGTGACGTATTTCCGCGCTCGCGTCCACGGACGCATCCGCGCCGGGGCGACGAAGCCCTGGATGAGGTTCACCGGCGAGCAGGTGAATACGTTTTCGCCGCAGCCCAGCCGGCTGTTCTCCATGGACGCCGCCTGGTTCGGCCTGCCGGTCGACGTCCTGCATGTTTTTCGCGGCCAGGCCGCAACGATGCGGGTCAAGGCCGCTTCGATCGTGCCGATGGTGGATGCTGCCGGCCCGGAGATGGATCGCGGCGAGACCGTGACGCTGTTCAACGATCTGTGCCTGCTCGCTCCCGCCGCGATCATCGACGCGCCCGTCACCTGGCACGAGCTCGATGAGCAACGCGTACGAGGCGACTACACCTGCGGCGCGAACACCGTGACCGCGGAACTGACCTTCAACGAGGACCACGATCTTGTCGACTTTGTTTCCGACGATCGGCTCCGTGCGTCCGTAGACGCCAAGAGTTTCATCCGCCAGCGCTGGTCCACTCCGGTGCAGAACTACCAACAGATCGGGCCCCGTCGTCTCGCCGCCGTCGCCGAGGCCCATTGGCACGCCTCGGAGCCGGAAGGGGAATTCGCCTACGTCGACTTACACATCGACCACGTCGACTACAACCTCGCCCGGCCCGCAACGGGCACGATCACCGCCGATGCGACCACAGCCCCTGCCGTGGCGGCCCCGAAGTCGTGACCCCGGCAAAGATGGTCACTCCCCGCTGACCAACCCATCCGAACGCAAGGAGGAACACCTCATGGAGATGCTGACCAAAGTCGCCGACCACCGAGGGACCGGACACCATGTTCACCGGCGACGTCTGGTTCGACGTCATCGTCCGGGGCGAACCCCCATCGCGAGTCCGAACCAACACCGTGCGCTTCTC
>JAOPVG010000464.1 GCA_025966255.1 Jatrophihabitans sp. | reverse complement strand
CCGGGGCCGGCTTCGCCTCCGGCGCCTTGGCCTGGACGTTCTCGGCGGCCGGGCTCTCTGCGGGCTTGCCCTCGGCGGAGGTCGCGGCCGGTGTGGGCTGAGTTCTGGCGCCCGCGACGGGCTTGAGGCCCTCGGTCTTCGGTGCGGCCGGCGCTGGTTTCCCGTCCGCTTCGGCTGCCTTCGGTGCCGAACCGGCCGGTTTCTCGGACGAGTCGGTGTCCAGGGGGGAGCCGGGACCTGCGGAGGAGTCGGACTCGTCGCCGGGGTCGGCGTCCGTGTCGCGGTTCGCGCCGCCGGCCTGATTGCCGCCGGGCCGGTAGTCGTCGAAGAAGTCGTGCCACGCGGCGTCCACGCTGTCCGGGTCGGCGAGGTAGCGCTCGTACATGTCCTCGACCAGCCATTCATTGGCGCCGAAGTCGCCGTGGGTGGAAGGGGAATCGCTTACCGGCTGCTCCGTCGTCGCCACTGTTTCCGGCCATCCTCGGGTCGTATTCGGATCTCGTCACGCCTAATCGAGACTACGCGTCAGCGGTTGCCCCGGCATGCGCGGACGGGCCCGATGTGCGCCACCAGACGTCCCGGAATACGGGGGAGGCGGCCGGTCAGGTGATGTCGCGGTTCATCGTGAACGCCGCGCCGATGATGGCGGGGATGAAGGCCCAGAGCAACAGCACGATGACCCCAGTGGCGGTGGAGGTCAGGTGCACCCCGTCGGTGACCTCGGTACTGCCAGTGGTGTGCAGGATCGCCTGGGTGGCGCCGTTGGGCGTGTAGGGCCAGACCTTCCGGACGCCCGGGATCGCCAGGGTGATGTTTTCGATGACGAGCAGGAAGAGGATGCCGACCACCACGGCCACGATCTGGTTGCGCATCAAGGCGCCGGCGCCGAGGCCGACGATGCCGAAGAGCGCGACGACGCCGAACACCCCGATGATCGCGTGCTGGACATTGCTGTCGCCGAAATCGACGGTGATGTTCTTGGCCGACAGCCACGGCAGCGCCACGGCGATCTGCACCGCGACCGCCACGACCGCGTAGATCGCGCCGGTGATCGCGTAGGTGATCATCTTGGCGGTCATGATCGCCCAGCGAGATGGCGTCTGCAGGACGGTCACCGTAATGGTCTGGTAGCGGAACTCGCTCGTCACGCCGAGGACACCGAGCACGAACACCACGACGTAGGCCGTGCTCGACGACGTGAACATGTCGGGCACCTTGTCCGACGACCGCACGCCGTCGCTCGGCGCGATCTGGGCGACGACGAGCAGCCCGCTCACCGCAATGGTGGCCAGGAGGAGCCAGAACCAGACCTGCGTGGTGCGCAACTTGAGGAACTCGGCGCGGACCAGGCGAATCACTGGGGACCTCCCGGCGTCGGCGCGCCCGGTTGAAAAGCGCCCGGTGGCGGCCCACCAGCCGGCGGACCGTCCGGAAGAGGTCCGCCTGGCGGGGGAGCGTCCGAGGTGAGGGCGAAGAACAACTCCTCGAGGTCCGAGCGCTGCGCGCTGAGCTCGTGCAACTCGACGCCGTTGACGAAGGCGAGGTGGCCCACCTGCTCAATGGGCAGCCCGCGGATCTGCAACGTGCCGGGACCCGTCTGCTGCACCTCGGCCTGCTGCTGCGCCAGTACGCCCTGCAGGTGCTGGGCATTGGGCGAGCGGACGACGACGCGGTCGGTGCCCGCGGTGAGCTCGTCGATGGAGCCGGATCGGACGAGCCGACCGTGGTTGAGGATCACCACGCGGTTGGCGATCTCCTGGACCTCGTTGAGCTGATGGCTCGACACCAGCACCGTGCGGCCCTGGTCGGCGAGGGTGCGGAGCAGGCCGCGCAGCCAGCGGATGCCGTCCGGGTCGAGACCGTTGGCCGGCTCGTCCAGTACGAGGACGGCGGGATCGCCGAGGAGCGCGGCCGCCAGTCCGAGCCGCTGCCTCATGCCGAGGGAGTAGCCGCGCACCTTGCGCCGCGCGGCGTCGTGCAATCCGACGAGATCGAGCACTTCGTCGGCCCGCCGGTAGGGGAACCCGGCGACGGTGCACATGATCCGCAGATGATTGCGGGCCGTCCGGGCCGGATGGAAGCTCGAGGACTCCAGCGCTGCGCCGACGGCTCGCGACGGATTGCTCAGCTGCCGGTAGGCGCGCCCGCCGATCGTCGCCTGCCCGCCGGTGGGCCGCACGAGGCCGAGCACCATGCGCAGCGTCGTCGTCTTGCCCGCGCCGTTCGGGCCCAGGAAGCCGGTGACCGAACCCGGCTCGACAGTGAAGCTCAGCCGGTCGACGGCGCGGATCTTGCCTCGGAAGACCTTGGTGAGGTCATCGACGACGATTCGGCCGGGCGGCACGGACGCGTGTGGAGGTGCCGTCATTGCGCCATCCCACCACAGGTGAGCTATGCCGTTTCAATTCCGTTGGTCGAGCAACGAAGATCAGGCGAGTTCGGGAATGACCTTCGAGGCGTACAGGTCGATGCTCTTGGGGTCGTACGCCGCGTCGACGAAGTTGGCGATCGCGTAGGTCATGCCCATCTGCTCGGCCTCGCGCAGCCGCTCGACAATGAGCTCGGGCGTGCCGACGAGCGGACCGTTTCGGAACAGCGTCTCGTAGCGCTCGAGCGCGTCCGGCGGCACCAGCGCCGCATAGTGAGCGACGATCCAGTCGAGCTTGTCCTGCACGTCCTTGTCGGTCTCGCCGATGACGACGTTGTAGTTGCCCGAGCGCACGATGGCGGTGAAGTCCGTGCCGACCTCCTTGCAGTGCTGCGCCAGGACCTCGGACTTGTGCTTGAAGACGTCCGGCGTGGTGTCGAAGTTGGTGTACTGCGCGTACTTGGCGGCGATGCGCAGCGTCTTCTTCTCCCCGCCGCCGGCGATCCAGAACGGGATACCGCCGTCCTGCAGCGGCAGCGGACGGCCGATCGCGCCGTCGACGTGGTAGTGCTTGCCGTCGAGCGCGGCCGTGCCTTCGGTCCACATCTGGCGCATGATCTGCACGCCTTCCTCGAGCATGCCGAGCCGCTCACCTGCGCTCGGGAAGCCATAGCCGAACGCCCGCCACTCGTGCTCGTACCAGCCGCCGCCGATGCCCATCTCGACGCGCCCGCCCGAGATGACGTCGACCGTCGCGGCGACCTTCGCAAGGTAGGCGGGATTGCGGTAGCCCATGCACGTGCACATCTGCCCGAGCCGCACCCGATCCGTGGCGGCCGCGAAGGCCGCCATCAACGACCACGCCTCGTGCGTGGCCTCCTCCGTCGGTACCGGGACGGTATGGAAATGGTCGTAGACCCAGATGCTCTCGAACGGGCCGGCCTCGGCCTGCTTGGCGATGCCGAGCATGGTCTGCCAATGCCGGGCCGGATCGATGCCGGCGAGATCGAGCCGCCAGCCCTGGGGAACGAAGACTCCGAAGCGCATACCGTCCACCCTAGAGCTCCGACGAACAGGCAAGGCAGGGACCAAGAGGATGACGGCGGACGACGCGCGGCACCGCTTCGCGACCGCGCGAGTGGCCCGGCTGGCGACCACCGACGCCGACGGGCAACCGCACCTCGTGCCGATCGTGTACGCCGTATCCGGAGCTGACGTCCTCTACAGCGCCGTCGACGCGAAGCCGAAGACCACGACGGCGTTGCGCCGGCTGGCCAACATCGCGGCGAACCCCAAGGTGTGCGTGCTCGTCGATCACTACACGGACGACTGGACGCAGCTGTGGTGGGCGCGGGCCGACGGCACCGCGCGGTTCCTCGAGATCGAGCAGCCGGAGGCGACCGCCGCGCTGCGCCTTCTCGCGACCCGGTACCCGATCTACGCCGAGCAGCCGCCACCGGGACCGGTGATCGCCGTCGACGTGCGGCAGTGGTCGGGCTGGACGGCCGCGGGCTAACCCTGCAGCGCGGTGATGAGGTTGATCAGCATCGGCCACAGCACGTGCTCGACCGCTTCCTCCCTACGCTGGCGCCGTGCATCTCGAACTAGTGACCATCGTGGTCGTCGACTACGACCAGGCAATCCAGTTCTTCGTGGAGACGTTGGGCTTCGAGCTCGCGGAGGACTCACCCTCCCTGACCAACGACGGACGTCCGAAGCGGTGGGTGGTCGTGCGACCGCCCGGAGCGCGGACGGGCATGCTGCTGGCCGAGACGGACGGCGACGTTCAGGCCGCGGCCGTCGGGAATCAGGTGGCCGGCCGGGTCGGCTTCTTCCTGCGCGTCGACGACTTCGCCGCCGCCTACGAGCGGATGACGGCGGCCGGGGTCACGTTCCTGACGGAGCCGCGGTCCGAGCCGTACGGACGGGTCGCGGTGTTCCTCGACATCGCCGGCAACCGATGGGACCTCCTCGGTCCGGCCTGAACCCGGCCGCAGTGATCTCGGAATCAGGCCGCCCGGCAGGATGGGGTCGTGATGACGACTCGTCCCGAATTGACCGGCAACTTCGGCATGGTGGCCTCGACGCACTGGCTCGCCTCGGCCGTCGGCATGTCGATGCTCGAGCGCGGCGGCAACGCCTTCGACGCCGCCGTTGCGGCTGGATTCACGCTGCAGGTGGTCGAGCCACATCTGAACGGAGCAGGCGGTGAGGTCCCCATCCTCGTGCGCCGCGCCGGCGAGCCGGACGTGCAGGTCATCGCCGGCCAGGGTCCCGCACCGATGCGCGCGACGGCGGAGCACTTCGCCGATCTCGGCCTGGACCTCGTCCCTGGGACCGGCCATCTCGCTGCCTGCGTGCCGGGCGCGTTCGACGCGTGGCTGACGCTGCTGGAGCAGTACGGCACGATGCCGGTCCAGGACGTCCTCGCGCCGGCCATCAGCTACGCCCGCCAGGGCTACCCCGTGTTGCCCTCGATCAGCCGCACGATCGCCGCGGTGGCCGACCTGTTCACCGATCACTGGCCGACCTCAGCGGCGGTGTATCTGCGCGACGGCGCCCCGCCCGCGCCGGGCACCCGGCTCACCAATCCCGTCCTCGCCGACACCTACGAACGGATGGCGGCGACCGCGAGGGGCAAGACCCGCGATGCCGGCATCGCCGCCGTTCGCGATGCCTACTACCGCGGCTTCGTTGCCGAGGCGATCGACGCGTTCGTGCGACAGCCGGCCATGGACACCTCGGGCACGGCCCACGCCGGCGTCCTCACCGCCGACGACCTCGCCGCCTGGAGCACGCCGATCGAGGCTCCGGCCACCTACGACTTCGGCGCCTACCGCGTCGCGAAGACGTCCGCGTGGGGCCAGGGTCCGGTGCTGCTGCAACAGCTGGCGCTCCTGGCCGGGTTCGACCTCGCCGACACCGGGCCGGCCGACCCGCGGCTGGTCCACACCGTCGTCGAATGCGCGAAGCTCGCCTTCGCCGACCGCGAAGCCTTCTACGGCGACGTCCCGGACGTGCCGCTCCAAACCCTGTTGTCCACGGCGTACAACGACGAGCGCCGCCGCCTCGTCACCACCGAAGCAAGCGGCGAGCTGCGTCCCGGCTCGCCGGACGGCCGCGCACCCCGCCTGCCCACGGTCACCGCGACGCACAGCCTGGCCGCCGGCGTGGGGGAACCGACGCTGGGAATCGAGCCGGCCGTCGACTCGCGCGGCGGCACGCGCGGCGACACCTGCCATGTCGACGTGGTGGACCGCTTCGGGAACATGGTGTCGGCGACGCCCAGCGGCGGCTGGCTGCAGAGCTCGCCGGTGATTCCGTCCCTCGGTTTCGGCCTCGGCACCCGCGCGCAGATGTTCTGGCTGCCGCCCGGTCTGCCGAACTCGATCGCCCCGGGCAAGCGTCCCCGCACCACGCTCTCGCCGTCGCTCGCACTGCGCGACGGCGATCCGTACCTCGCCTTCGGCACCCCCGGCGGCGACCAGCAGGACCAGTGGCAGCTGCAGTTCTTCCTGTTCCACGCCGTGTTCGGCTTGCACCTGCAGGAGGCGATCGACGCCGCCACCTGGCACACCACGCATTTCCCGTCGTCGTTCTATCCGCGGGAGAGCGTGCCCCGGGAGGTCATCGCCGAGTCCAGGCTGGGTGACGCAACAATCAACGACCTGCGCCGCCGCGGACACGACGTCACCGTCGTCGACGGTTGGTCCCTCGGCCGGCTGAGCGCAGCCACTCGATCGCCGGACGGATTCCTGCGGGCGGGGGCGAACCCGCGCGGCGCCCAGGGGTACGCCGTCGGTCGCTGAGCGAGCTCCCGATTTTCGGAACACCCAGCACCGCGATCAGTGACACGATGGGCCATCGACGGAGGGGAGGTCACGTGGAGCGGTTGACCGCGGAGGACTACTACCGCGAGGCGTTCGCGATCCTCGGCGAGTACGGCAGCGAGGCGATGACCATCGCCCTGTTGTGCGAGCGCCTCGATGTCACGAAGGGCTCCTTCTACCACCACTTCGGCAGCATGCCGCGCTTCGCCGCGGAGCTGCTCGCGTACTGGGAGGCCGAGCACAGCGAGCGGCTGATCGCGATATCGAAGGCCCAGCGCGATCCGGCCCTGCGCATCACCCTGCTCACCGAGCTGGGGGCCGGATTGCCGCACGGGCCGGAGGCGGCGATCCGGGCGTGGTCGCGCAGCAGCCCGGAGGTCGCCGAGGTGATCGCCCGCGTCGACAAGCGCCGGGAGCGGCACGTCGTGGACGCGATCGCGGCGCTCGGCGTCGACCGAGCACACGCCCGGTTGCTCACCCGGATGGCGCTGAACCTGCTCGTAGGCACGCAGCAACGCGAGCACCCGGTGGACGTCAAGCGCCTGCGGCACATGTTCGAGGAGCTCAACAAGCTGATCTTCCTCGAGGCCGACCCGGCCCTGGTGGCGCACCTGATGGCGGCGACGGGCGGTTGAGCTTCAGCTCTCCGGCCGACGCGCGACCCGGAACGCCCCGATCATCGCCAGCAGCCACGTCGCGCCCAGCAGCCACGCGCCCACGATGTCGCTCAGATAGTGGACGTCCAACGCCATCCGGCTGAACCCGACGGCGGCTGCGACCAGGGCGGCGCCGACGGCCAGCGCGACGGCCCACGGACGGGAGAGCCGCGGCCAGGCCAGGACGACGAGCAAGGCGAGCGCAACGCTTGACGTCAACGCGTGCCCGCTCGGGAACGACGCCCCGTTCGCGTGCACGAGCCGCATCGCCACCGGCGGCCGGGCTCGGCCGACGAGCAGTTTGGTGAGCGAGCCGATCAGGCCCGCGCCCCAGACGGTGACGACGGTGAACAGGGCGAGGCGGCGTTGGTGCGCGCGCCACATCAGCGCGGCCGCGACCGTCGAGAGCACCTCGAACACCAACGGCTGCCCCGCGTTGGTGACGCCGCGCCAAAAACCCGCCCAGCCCGGGTGCCGCGAGAAGTAGTGGCTCAGGTCGTCGGAAATCCGCACGTCCAGGCGGTTCAGCGGCGCCCACTTGGTGCGGACCAGGGCGATCACCACCCCGAACACCACGATCACCACGACCAGCGCAGCGCCGGCGAGCGTCAGCCGGGCGGTGAAGCGCTCGAGCGGCGTGGTCCGCGGGCCGGGTGGTCGGCTCATGTCACGCGAACGGCTCGGACGCGAGATCGCGGCCGGCACCGTCCGCGATCACGAAGCGATGGGACCGTCCGGGGCCGAGGTAGGGCGTGAACCAGCGCGCCGCATAGCGCTGCCGGCCGTGCCGGTCGGGCCCGAGGTGGAACACCCCCACGTGGTACCCCTTATCGTCGATTGCGCACTCATTCCGGTTCGCCGTCGTCCAGCCGCCGTCGTCGTCGCGCGCCTCGACGCGAGCGATCGGCTCGTGCCAGCGCAGATCGCCCGGCGCGACGTCGTACCAGCCGAACTGCCAGTAGCCGTCCTCGGTGGCGGTCTGGTCGGTGAAGCCCGGGCGGCCGAGCGCGACCCGCGGAACCGGGCGCCCGTCCGGCCGGGCCAGGTAGCGGTGGGCGGCGAAGTCGAAGCGCCGGGTGGGCAGCTGATCGGCGACCCAGCCGCGGTCGATCACATCCTTCGCCAGGCCGGCCGCCAGCGCCGCGGCGAACGGTTGGCTGCGCGGGCCGTAGAGCGTGTTGCCGCCCTCGTAACGCTGCAGCGAGTACTCCTCGGGCGTGGTCAGGTAGCAGAACTGCTCGTTGGCGAGCGACGACACCGCCACCCGCTCGATGCCGGCCGCCGCCCCGACCGCGTCACGCACTGCCGCCACGACCCGACTCCCCGCCTCGACGGTGATCTCGAACGGCAAACCCACCACCAGCGTGCCGGCGATCCGCAGCACCTGCACCGGAAGCACGCTCGGAAAGCTCGACGCGGGCACGATCCGGTCATGCAGGCGGCGCCCGCCCGGGATCCACTTCGCGCCGTGCGGACCGCGCGCCCGAGGCTTGGGCCAGCCCGGTCGAAAAGGCGGGATGTGATGGATGACGGGCGTGTTGTTCTCGCGCGCGCCGGCCATCGTCGCCATCCCGAACGACGGCGCGGGCAAGGTGATGCCCCCGACCTCAGGACTGGTGCCGAGATCGATCTCGCGGAGCCCGGCCGCGAGTTCGACGTCGGCACCGAGCGAGCCCTCGAGACGGTCGTACAGGTCTGCGGCCGCAGCGCCGATCGCGCTGCCCACGCGCTCGGCCTCGGGGTAGACAAGCAGGCCCGGACGCACCGCGGGCGCGACGTCGCCGTGGGTTCCCTCGACGGCGCCGACCACCGCGCGCCGGCCCGTCGTGCGCACGATGTGGCGAACCAGCTCGCCCTTCAGGTACGCCCACACGTCAGCATTGAACGCGTTGTCGCGCTGCGAGATGCCGGTGCCGTGGATGGAGAAGATGGCCGTGGCGCCGAGCGGCTCATAGCCCCCGTCCGCGGCCGCCGCGTCGACGCGCAACAGGTGCAGCCAGGGGTTGATCGCCTCGTACTTGCGTTGCGGCGGCGTCGACTTGTCGACGACGTTCTCATTGCGGACGTACGCCTCCACCGACCGATTGCGGGTGAGCCCCCACACCTCGGTGGCGCCGAACGCGAGACGCGCCGGTCGCCGCGTGGCCACCGCTTCGTGCACGGCCCCGGCGATCCGGTCGACAAGCCACCCCGTCCAGGCCGGATCGAAGCCCGAGTGGTTCGAAGCGAACCGGTTCATCGCCTCGCTGCCGTGGAATTGCCCTGGTCCTGCGTGCGTGTGAGTGGCGCCGAGGAACAGCCCGGGCAGCCGCACGTCGGTGTCCTCGGCGATCGCGCGGGCGACGAGCTGGGCCACGATCGACGACCCGGCGAGCAGATCGCACTGCACGATCGCGAGTGACGTCGTGCCGGCACGCAGGTGCAGCACGTGGGCATGCAGTCGGGTCCGGAAGCCGATGCCGGACTGGGCGTTGGACGAGTGGCCCGCCTTCGGCATACCGGGTGGCGGCGTGATGTCGACCTCGGCCGCGCCGGCGAGCAGCCCGGCGACGTGCGGCAGCTCGGCATCGGCCGCCGGCGTGACCTCGAGCAGCACCCGCGGCGGCGGGGCAGCGGCCAGGGGAGCCAGGGGATTGTCGGTCATCGCCACCGAGGATGGCGCACGACCGGTCGCGCCGGAAATCGAGTCCTACCGACTTGGTTCGGGCCGGCGCCAGAACAGGGCCAGCTGCGCGACCGCGCCGCCGATGCCCAGTCCCGCGGCGAGCGCGGCCCGCTTCGGCGGCGAGCCGAGCCGGTCGACGCCGAGGAGCCGATCGACGCTGAGCCGCCCGCTGCCGAGGGCGGCCAACGCAACGGCGGCGGCACTCAGAAAACCGACGTACTCCCAACCCTCGTCGATGACGAAGTACCCGTTCGGCCGATGCACGGTGCGGTACGCGACGCTCAACGTGCCGACGACGGCCGAGCTGGCCAGCGGCGTAGCCGTGCCGGTGACCAGTGCAGCGCCGGCCCCGACCTCGACGACCGAGCTGAGCTGGGCCTGCAGCCGCGGCTGCTTGAAACCGATCGACTCGAACCAGCCCGCCGTGCCGTCGAGCGTGCGGCCGTGCCGCAGGCCGTGGGCGATCATCGTGCCGCCGAGCGCAGCGCGCAGCAATAGCCGGGACAGATCGGCGCCGTCGTCGCTGCTTCGTTTGGCACTGGGGGTGGGTCGTCTCCGAAGCATGGGGTCAACGTACTGGCCGCGAGTTTGTCGTTGCGGGGGCGCGGGTACCCCGACGGCGACCGACCTTTGAGGCCCTACCTAACACCGTTTCGACCTGCGTGAGCGGGCGGTGATCTGTAACGTCGTTGTCACGGGGAAACGGCAGCACCGGCGTGGGTGGGGGTATTGCGCCGGTGCTGCTGTCGTGTGGCCGCCAGCATCGGCGCTTACCTGAGGAGTGCGATGCCGTCGCGACGCGACCACGAAGGATTCCAGGGCTACGAGCGCGACGAGTCCGAGGCGCATCGCCTCGACCGCAACTACAACGAGTTGCTGCAGGAACTGCGCGTGGCCCAGACCGGTGTGCAGATCCTGTTTGCCTTCCTGCTGAGCATCGCGTTCCAGCAGCGCTTCTCGACGCTCAGCGATGGCCAGCGCGCGCTCTACATCGTGACGCTCGTGAGCGCCGCGGCCGCGGCCGTGCTGCTCATCGCCCCGGCCGCGGCGCACCGCGTGCTGTTCCGACGGCATCGCAAGGACGAGGTCGTGGCGCTGACGGGCCGGCTGGCCGGCAGTGGCTTGATCTGCCTGGCCGTGGCGATCCTGAGCGCCCTCCTGCTCGTGCTCGACTTCGTGTCGAGTGCGGCCGTGGCCATCACGATCACCTCGCTCGTCGCCGCCGTCGTGCTGGTCACCTGGTGGATCATTCCGTTGATCGCACGGCGCCGACCGGAGGACTGATCTCGTCCGGATCGGCGCGATTCCTGGCGCGCAGCTGCGGGTAGGCAATCGGCATGGCGAAAATCGGATACACCCTCATGACCGAGCAGAGCGGCCCCCGCGAATTGGTGCGCGATGCCCTCCGCGCCGAGCAGGCCGGCTTCGACTTCGAGGTCATGAGCGACCACTACTTTCCCTGGCTGGACAGCCAGGGACACGCCCCCAACGCGTGGGCGACCCTCGGCGCCGTCGCGCACGCCACCGAGCGGGTGGACCTGATGACCTACGTGACCTGCCCGACCATGCGCTACCACCCCACGGTCGTCGCCCAGCAGGCCGCGACCGTCGGCCTCCTCAGCGACGGACGCTTCACCCTCGGGCTCGGTGCCGGCGAGAACCTCAACGAGCATGTGATCGGACGAGGCTGGCCACCGGCGAACGTGCGCCACGAGATGTTCGACGAGGCCGTCCAGATCATCAAGGCGCTCTTCGCCGGGGAGTACGTCAATTTCGACGGCCGCCACTACCGGGTGGACTCGGCGAAGCTGTGGGACGTACCGGCGGAGCCGCCGAGGATCGGCATCGCGGTGTCGGGCCCGCAGTCGGTGGCCCTGGCCGGGCGGCACGCTGATGCGCTCATCGCCGTGGAACCCGACGCCGAACTCGGGCGGCAGTTCGACGACGTCGGCGGATCGGGTAAGCCGCGCATCGGGCAGGTGCCGATCAGCTGGGACCCGAACCGGGACGCCGCGATCGATCGGGCTCACGACCAGTTCCGCTGGTTCGCCGGCGGCTGGAAGGTGAATGCGGAACTGCCCGGCCCGGCCGGCTTCGCCGCCGCGACCCAGTACGTTTCGCGCGACGACGTCGCCGCGTCCATCCCGTGTGGGCCGGACCTCGACGCGCACGTCGCAGCGGTCGAGGAGTTCGTGAGAGCCGGGTTCACCGACGTCGCGGTCGTGCAGATCGGCGGGGACACCCAGCCCGAGTTCCTCGACTGGGCCGAACACGAGCTGGTGCCCGCACTGCGCGAGCTCTGAGCGCCTTCGGCCTCGGCCGTCCAAGCCCGGTCGACCGCGTCGTCCTCTCAGGCCGCGGCCGCCGGTTCGGGCGTGACAACCGAGAGCGGGGTAGCAATGTCCTCCAGGCTTCGTCGCTCGGCGTTGACTCCGTATATCGCCGCGACGATGCCGGCCGCGACCATGAGAGACGCGCCGATGACGAACGCGGTCACGGTGTCGGACACCTTCCCGGTGCTGGTGAGCTTCGCGAACAGGAGCGGTCCGGTGATCCCGCCGACCGCGGTACCGATCGCGTAGAAGAACGCGATCGCCAGCGCGCGGGTCTCCATCGGGAAGATCTCGGACACGGTCAGATACGCGGAGCTGGCGCCGGCGGAGGCGAGGAAGAAGGTCCCCAGCAGCAGCGCCATGAAGCCCCACAGGCCCAGCGACCCGCCGACGAAGAGCACGGTGAGCACGATCAGCACCACACCCGAGCCTATGTAGGTGGACGCGACCATCGGCTTGCGTCCGACGGTGTCGAACAGGCGTCCGAGCAGCAGCGGGCCGAGGAAGTTCGAGACGGCGAACAGCGCGATGTAGAGCGGCACCTTGCCGGAGCTGATGTTGAAGAACTCGCTGAGGATCGAGCCGAGGTCGAAGGTGACGGCGTTGTAGATGAACGCCTGCCCGATGAACAGCGCGAAGCCGAGGATCGTGCGCTGCGGGTAGACCTTGAACGCCGTGCGGGCGACCTCGCGGAAGGAGATCGTCTTGCGCTGGCGCACGGTGATCGCGTCGCCGGGCTCGTCGAGCGGCTCGTTCGTCTCCTCCTCGACGTCGCGCTCGATCGAGTCGACGATCTGCTCCGCCTCCTGCTCGCGCCCGTGGATGAACAGCCAGCGCGGGCTCTCGGGCACGTGGCGGCGGACGATCAGGATCGCCAGGCCGAGCACCGCGCCGATCCCGAAGGCGATGCGCCAGCCCACGTCCGCGGCGAAGATGCCCGTGTCGAGCAGCAGCAGCGAGCCGAGCGCGCCCGCGGCGGCGCCGAGCCAGTACGAGCCGTTGATGATGAGGTCGACGCGGCCGCGGACGCGGGCGGGGATCAGCTCGTCGATCGCGGAGTTGATCGCCGCGTACTCGCCGCCGATGCCGGAGCCGGTGAAGAAGCGGGCGATGAAGAAGAACAGCGCCGAGGTCGAGAACGCCGTCGCGACGGTGGCGACGATGTAGACCAGCAGCGTCAACAGGAACAGCTTCTTGCGTCCGAAGCGGTCGGTGAGCTGGCCGAAGAACAAGGCCCCCAGACAGGCGCCGCCGACGTAGAACGCCGCGGCGGTGCCGATCTCCGAGGTGCTGAGCGCGAGGCCCGAGCCCTTCTCGGTCAGGCGCGACGCGATCGAGCCGACGATCGTGACCTCGAGGCCGTCGAGGATCCAGACCGTCCCCAGGCCGATCACGACCATCCAGTGGAACCGCGACCACGGCAGCCGGTCGAGCCGGCCGGGGACCTTGGTCTCGATCGTGCTCAGCTCGACGTTCGCGCTCATGCAGCGCAAAATCCCCTCGCGGCAGGGCGGCGAAACCCGCCGCGGGTAGGCTCCGGGCATGCTGGCCTGCCGGGTCCTCGGTCATCGCTGGCGCTTCAGCGCGCAGGGCGACGAGATGCGCTGGGCGTGCGGCCGCGGCTGCGGGGCGGGCGGGAGCAAGCGCTACGAGACGGCCGAGCAGGCCGCCCGCTACGCGCGGGCGTTCGACCGCGAGGACACCGAGGACCTCGGCAAGCGGCCGACGTTGTCGACGCTGCCGCTCTGGCTTGCGCGCCGCGCGGCGCGCAAGCCGCGAGCGTAGGTCGGGTCAGGCGATCGACGCGACGGGCCCGCAGGCCTCGATGTCGCGCAGGAGCTCCTCGGCTCGCTCCTCGGTCCAGCGGCCGGTGACGACGAGGTGCTCGGCGAGCTCCTGGACGTCGTCGAGGGCCGGGCGGACCTCGTCGTTGCTGGCAGCGAAGATCAGCGTGTCCGCGGCGTCGCGGACACGCTCCAGCTCGCCGGGCTGCAGCTTGGTCGGACCCAGGTCGTCCAGCGTCTTGACGACCCGTCCGTAGGCGTGGGTGCGTTCACTGGTCATGAGAGAGAGTTGCCTCGTTCGGGTCATCGACAGTCTAGGACCAGCCCTTGATGCGATCCGTACCAGCGGGTGCGATTGGGAGCCCGATGGCCGGGTAGCGCTCGGCCATGAGCCTTCTCGAGCAGGAGCACGAGCGCGCCGCCGCCGACACCATCGATGTGCTCGACCCCGCGACGGGCCGGCGCATCGGCACGATCCCCGGCGGCTCCCCCGAAGCGGCCGATGCCGCCGTCCAGGCCGCGCGCGCGGCCCAG
>JAOPVG010000434.1 GCA_025966255.1 Jatrophihabitans sp. | reverse complement strand
TCCTCGTTCACCGACAGGGACACGATCTAGATCTAGACCTCGAAGGCCAGGCTTCAGCAGTGTTCACCCATCGGCGGACTTGGACACCACTCTGACCCAAGACCAGGCGGTGTGGCCCCATTAGGCTCCCCTGCAACCCGACCGAAGGACCCATCATGACCGACGACGACGCCGACCTTCCGCGCGCGAGGAGGGCCAAGACGGCTGCGGCCAAGGCTCCCGCGGCCAAGGCTCGTGCGTCCAAGGCTCTCGTCTCCGAGGAGGCCGCGCCGGCCGAGGCCGGGTCCGCGGAGGCCGGGGCCGAGGAGGCCGCGTCGGCCGACTCACCCGAGCGTCCCAAGACCAAGGCCGAACGCCTGGAGGCCAAGGCGGCCCGGTTGCGGGCGGCCGACGAGCGGCGGGCCGAGCTGGCGGCGGCCCGGGCCGCGGCGGGGGTACCTGTCCGACCTCGCAGCACGGGCCTGATCGCCGCGATGGCGGTGCTGGCGGTTCTCGTCGTCGCGCTGGGCGCCGTGGTCGCGGTGCTTGTCCCGGCCTGGCTGCACCAACGTGACGTCAACGCGGCTCGGGTGAGTGCGCTCACGGCGGCGAAGTCCTACGCGGTCGATTTCGGCTCGTACGACTACCAGCACCTCGACCGCGACTTCGCCAAGGTCGCCGCGCACCTGACACCGGGTTTCAAGAAGTCCTACCTGGACAGCAGCACCAAGCTCCAACCGGCGATCGTGCAGTACAAGGGGAAGTCGACGGCCACCGTGCAGGGCCTCGCCGCGTCGACCGCCACGACGGCGAAGGTCAGTGTCGTCATCCTGCTGGATCAGACGGTGACCACGTCCCAGTCGAGTACGCCGCGGATCGATCGGAACCGCCTGCAGATGGATCTTGTTCGGCAGAAGGGCACGTGGCTGATCGCGAAGCTGCTTCTCAAATAGTCGAGGTCTGGAAAACCCGACGGTCACCCATAGTTCACGTAATGGACGATTCGGGGCGACTCGCCCGTTGGTTGCCGCGGTCAGGTTTGCCGTGGACCGATGGCCGGTGCGGACCCACCGCGGCCACGGGGAGACACACCGAGAGGACGTTGCACGTGCTGAAGCAGAGACGTCGTCGAGTCACGATCGCGGCCGCAGGCATGGCCCTGCTCGCCGTGACGGGCATCGTCGCCAGTGCAGGCGGATCGTCCGCCAAGACAGCCGAATCAATTGCGAATCGTTCGAACAGCACTGCCAGCCCGATCAAGCATCTGGTCGTCATCTTCGACGAGAACGTGTCCTTCGATCACTACTTCGGCACCTACCCGAAGGCGAAGAACACCGATGGCACCCCGTTCTCCCCGATCTCGAGCACCCCGAAGGTGAACAACCTCGCCAACTCCGGCCTGCTCGTGAGCAACCCGAACCAGTACGACCCGGCGCGGCTCTCCCCGGCCCAGGCGCTGACCTGCGACCAGGACCACAACTACCTCGCCGAACAGAAGGCGTTCAACAACGGCGCGATGGACAAGTTCGTGGAGAACACCTCGGTCGACTCGTGTACCGGCGGCCTCTACGGAGCGCCGGGCCTGACGATGGACTACTACGACGGCAACACGGTTACCGGGCTGTGGAACTACGCGCAGCAGTACGCGATGTCCGACAACTCGTTCAACACGACGTTCGGCCCGTCCACGCCCGGTGCGCTGAACCTCATCGCCGGCCAGACCCACGGTGCGCAGGCGGTCACCTCGGTGACGCACCAGAAGGCGACGGATGCCTCCGTGGTCGCCAGCCCCGACCAGAACGGCGTCGGAACCGTCATCAACGACCCCGACCCGGCCTACGACGACTGTTCGGACAAGAACCACACGTCGACGAACAACCTCGCCGCCGTGAAGGGCGACAACGTCGGCAACCTCCTCAACGACCGCGGCGTCAGTTGGGGCTGGTTCCAGGGCGGCTTTGCGCCGACCACGCCTTACCACGGCGCCGGCACGTTCGCGGTCTGCGGCGCCTCGCACGCGAACATCGGTGGTGCGTCGGTCGTGGACTACAGCCCGCACCACAGCCCGTTCCAGTACTACGCGTCGACGTCCAACCCGCACCACCTGGCGCCGGCGTCGCTGGCCGAGGTTGGGCACAACGGACCGGCCAACCACAACTACGACCTCAGCCTGTTCGACCAGGTCGCCAAGAACGGCACCCTGCCGGCTGTCAGCTTCCTCAAGGCGTCGGAGTACCAGGACGGGCACGCGGGATACTCCAACCCGATCGACGAGCAGCACTTCCTCGTGAAGACGATCAACGAGGTGCAGCAGTCGAAGGACTGGAAGAGCACGGCCGTCGTCATCGCCTACGACGACTCGGACGGCTGGTACGACCACGTCGCGTCGAAGATCAAAAACTCGTCGCACACGGCCAACGACGCCTCGATCTGCTCGTCGTCGACCGCGACGGTCGCCGGCGGCTACCAGGACCGGTGTGGCCCGGGCCCGCGGTTGCCGTTGATCGTGATCTCGCCGTACGCGAAGACGAACTACGTCGACCATCACCAGACCGACCAGTCGTCCATTACGAGGTTCATCGAGGACAACTGGTTCGCTGGCCGAATCGGCGACTCGTCGTTCGACGCGCGCGCGGGCAGCCTGAGCAACCTGTTCGACTACACGTCGTCGAACAACAAGCAGGTGTTGCTCAAGCCGAACGGTTCGATCAAGTCGATCACTCCGATCAAGCGGGGCCGAGCCACTCGCTGAGCACGCCGCCATACACAGGGGCGCCCTCGGGCCGTCCACCGGACCTCCTCAGCTTTCGCGCCACTCAGGCGGGGTGAGCGCGTGCGGTAGCACGGCATGCGCACCCCAGGTCTGATTGGCGACCTGGGTGATGCGCAGATCCACCACCACGCTCGCGACGGCAAGGACGGTCGACCGGTCTTGTCCGGACAGCGCCTCCAGCCACGTCAGCATCGCCGACAGCGCAGCACCGGTGGCCGTATTCAGGTCGTCACTGAACCCGAACGTGATGCGTCCCGTCGGCGTGATCGCGTGCACCGAGTCCACCGGCCCGGCCGGCCGCAGCGTCACGGTCAGCTGCGAGGTCATGCCGCACTCGAAGGCCGTGCCGCCGACCTCACCGTCGCCCTGCGCCGCATGACCGTCGCCGACGAACAGGTACGCGTCCGGCACGGTGACCGGGAGATACAGCGTCGAGCCGGCCGTCAGTTCCCGGCAGTCGATGTTGCCGCCACCCCGCGGGCGCGGCGGGATGGTCGAGTGGCGGCCAGGCTCGTCGGGGGCCAGTCCGGTCACGCCGAGGAACGGCGCGAGCGGCACCCGCAGGCCGAACTGATTCACCCCGATGCCGGCCGCCGCGTCGAGATCCCAGAGCAGAAAGGCGGGATCGCCGCCGGCTGTCCCGACCATGCGGTTCAACGTGTCGTCGCGGCCGCCCGCTTGCGTATACCCCCAGTCGTCGGGTCGCAGCGCATCGAACCGCACCGCGAGCACCTGTCCGGGCGTGGCTCCGCGGATCGCGATCGGCCCCACCAGGCAGTGCCCTTGCGCATCGGGAATCAGCAGCGGGCGCGTCTCGCCGGGCACCGCCTGCCGTTCGAGATGGCCGCGCGCATCCAGCGTCCGGACGATCACGGTGTCGCCCGGATCGATCGTCAACACCGGTGGAACTTCATAGGTGAGCACGTCACTCACCGAGGTCGCCTCCGGGTCCAGGCGATAGGTCGTCACGGAGCGGACGCCGACTCGACCGGCACCGGAACTCGATCAAGCGGCAGGCCGAAATACTTCTCGTACGCGCCCAGGACGTCGTCGTCGGAGTCGAGGTTCGTCTCGACCCGCTCGCCGCCGTCGGTCCTGATCAGGAGGCGCCCGGCGAGGGTGATGTGGCCGCCGGTGTCGGAGACCCGGGAGCAGACCGGACCAGTGCGAAAGTGCGACTCGGGCGCGGTCTGCTGCCACCAGCAGGTCGGCACGCAGTCCAGCAACGTCCGCGGCCGAGGCTCGACGCGATACTGGGGCCCGCCATTCAGGTAGACGTCGACGTCACCACCAGCCGTCGTTTCCAGCCGGAACACGCCGTGGGGATCGTCCTGGTCGTCGGACGTGTCGAGGCGCAGCGGACGCAGGCTGTGCCGGCCGAAGCCGACATCGGCCAGCCATCGTCCGGCGCCGTCGGCAGTGCCCACCGACAGCGCGACGTGATCGAACGGCGGACCGAGCCCGACCGGGGTGTAGACGGCACAGGCCAACAGCTCGACGTCATAGCCGAGCGTGCTCAGCAGCGCGCCGAACAAGCCGTTCAGTTCGTAGCAGAACCCGCCGCGGCGCCGCTCGACCAGCTTGGCGAACAGCTCGGGCAGGCCGAGCCGGATCGGCTCGCCGAGATGGATGCTCAGGTTCTCGAACGGGACGCGGCGCAGGTGCTGTTCGTGCAGCTCGCGAAGTCGCGGTGCGGTCGGCGGTTGGCCGCCGTCGACCCCGATGCGCTCGAGGTAGAGGCTCAGCTGGTCGTGGGTCAGCATGTCCGTCACCTCCTGAGTATCGACTGCTGCTGCTGCGCCTGACCATGCCGGATCAGGACCGGCAGGAAGGTCCTGATGGGAGGAATAAGTTAGGACCGGACGGCGGCGCTGAAGTAGGTTGACGGCGTTGTGCCCCTCACCCCGTTCCGCGTCGCGCAGCTGGTTGTCTCGTGCGTCGTGCTCGGCGTCGGCGTGGCGCTCCTGCTACTCACCGCGCTCGGCTCGGACGGCTACTCGACGTTCATCAACGGCCTCGCGATCTCCCTGGACGTCCCCTTTCTCGCGGTGAGCTGCGTGCTCGGCGCGGTGCTCGTCGCTCTGGCGTGGTGGCGCGGACTGGTCCCCGGGCTCGGGACGATCGTGCAGCCGGTGGTTGTCGGAACCACCGTCTCGTCCCTGATGGCGGTGCTGCCCGCGCCGCACGCCCTGGTGGCCCGCGCCGGCCTGCTGCTGGTCGCCTTCGTGGTGCTGAGCCTGGGTGTGGCCGGCTATCTCGGCAGTGGGACGGGCGCGGGCCCGACCGAGGCCGCGGCGTTGGCCGTCGATCCACCGGTGCCGTTCCGCTGGAGCTACAGCATCGTCCAGGGCGGGGGAGCGCTCGGCGGCTGGCTGCTCGGCGCCGCGATCGGGCCCGGCACGCTGCTCGTCATCGCGCTGCTCGGGCCGGCCGTCGACTTGGTCGACCGCCGGTTGCACCTCACCCGCCGTCCCCGGTTGTCCGCCCCTTAACACGTCCCGTCGTATCGACAGGCGGACAACTTGCGGAGGGATGGGGAGTGCCCCCCATGGCGTCCCCGGCGGGGATGTGGTTACGGTCGTCGGATGGTTTCGAAGAGGCCGCGCCGCGCCCGCGCGGTAGTGGAGGACGCATGATCACCATCTCGTCCGCCGCGGTGACGCATCCCGGCCTCGTCCGCAAGTCGAACGAGGACAGCATGTTGGTCACCGACCAACTCGCCGCCGTCGCCGACGGCCTCGGTGGCCACGCCGCCGGCGAGGTGGCCAGCAAGATCGCCGTCGAGCGCATGGCTCGGCTCGCCGAGCAGCAGAGCTTCAACCCCGACGACGTGATCAGCGCGATCGCCGACGCCAACCAGCTCATCCTCAGCGAGGCGCGGCGACGTCCGGAGTACCTGGGCATGGGCACCACGCTGTGCGGCGTGGGCGTCGTCCAGGTCGGGGGGTCGGGGCACTGCGTCGTCTTCAATGTCGGCGACTCGCGCGTCTACCGCTACGTCGACGGCCTGCTCAGCCAGGTGACCGTCGACCATTCCGAGGTCGAGGAACTGCGCGCCGCCGGGCAGATCAGCGCGCAGGACATCGCCCGGCATCCACGCCGCAACGTCGTGACCCGCTGCCTCGGCAGCGAGCCCAGCCCGCTGCCCGACCTGTGGGTATTCCCGCCGACCGAGCGGGAACGGTTCCTGATCTGCTCGGACGGGCTCACCGGCGAGGTCGACGACGCCGCCATCGGAGAGGTGCTCGGCTCGCACGCTGATCCCGGCCCCGCGGCCAGCGCGCTGCTCGAGCTGGCCCTGGCCGCTGGCGGCCGGGACAACATCGCCGTTATCGTCGTGGATCTAGCCAACAGCGCAGCCGCGGGGTCGATCGATGCAGATACGGCCCCGCGGACACGCAGTACGCAGAGTCCATGAGTTAGAGGCAGGTGACTGGCGGTGCCGCAGGGACGCGCGTCCATCACCTATGTCCCCGGCCGATGGGTGGCCCTCGCCGCCGATGACGTGTGGCTGCTCGCCGAACTCGACCCCTCCGGCGCGATCCTGGCCGCCTGCTGGGAGGCCGTGGAACGCGGCGCCGGCGTGGACGGGCTGCTCGGCGTGATCCTCCGGGAGGGCCTGCGCAGCGTGCCGAGTTTTGCGCTCGTCGGACGCGCCGAGACCGAACTCCGGCTACTGGTCAGCGGCAAGGCCCAGGCCGAGGTGGCCCAGGCCGGCCGGCCCGACCCGGTGACGATCAGCGCGGCCGGTGC
>JAOPVG010000412.1 GCA_025966255.1 Jatrophihabitans sp. | reverse complement strand
TGTCCGCGGTGCAGGGGTTCGCCGGGACCGAACCCGCCGGCGCCAAAGCGGTCGACCTCGCCGGCAATTCCCAGCTGATCCGGGCAGCACGGAACGTCGGCGTGCGTCGGTTCGTCCTCGTGTCAGCCCTCGGCGCGGCGCCCGACAGCCCCCTCGAGCTCCGGCGGGTCAAGTACGAGACCGAGCAGACCCTGATCCGCAGCCAGCTGGAATGGACCATCGTCCGGCCGACCGTCTATCTCGAAACGTGGCGTTTCCTGCTCGACGAGATGGCCGCCAAGAAGGGCTCGGTCACCGTCTTCGGGCGGGGGACGAACCCGATCAACTTCGTGAGCGTTCGCGACGTCGCCGCGCTCGTCGAACGCGCGACCCGCTCGGCCGAACTGGCCGGTGCCGTCCTGGAAATCGGCGGGCCGGAGAACCTCACGCTGAACGAGCTGGTCCGGACAGTGCTCGCCGGCCACGACGGGAAGGGCCGCATCCGGCACGTACCGCTGCCGGCGATGCGCGCGGCGTCGGTCCTGCTCCGCCGCGTCCAACCGATGACCGCGGCATTGATCCAGTTCGGCATCACGATGGACACGACCGACATGACCCTGCCACACGACTCCGGGCGCGAGGCGGTGCCGGACCTGCCTTTGACCTGGCCGAAGGACGTGCTGTCCGGGGACTAGGCGGCGCCACGTGGATCCAGTCGGTCGGGCCCCACGAGCCGCTGTCGTCGTGGCGACGAGGACGGGCTCAGCTGACGTCTACTGCCCGGAGAGATGACGCTATCGGCGTACTCGTGCGCCTCATGCCGCAAGGTCCTGGTCGATGCCTGGCGTGGTTGCGGCTACTTCACCGTCACCGCGAAGAGGTGCAGCCTCGCATTGCTCGGCAGGGTCAGGTAGGCGATCTGCTTGCCCGACGGGATCGGAAGGTTCGCCGCATAGACGCTCACTGGGTGGATCGCTGGCTGGGTGCTGCCGGCCGGCCGGTTCCAATACGGCGCGGTGAACGCCAACGTGGTGCCGGGCGCGGGCGTGTTGCCGTACCAGTCGGCAAAGGTGAGGGGCGCCTGCGACGTCGTGCCGTCGGCGTAGGTCACGGTGATCGTGCCGCTCGCGTCACCGTTGTTGCCTGCGCCGAGGACGGACAGCGACGACCCCGATCCGCTCAGCGCGACGACCTGTCCGGCGGTGGTCACGACGTCCGGCTGACCGGCTGGCACATCGGGCCAGGTGAACGTCGCTCCGCCGGAGCTCACCGCCGAACCCGGCGTGATCCCCTTGCTGGCAAGCCCCTGCGCGGAGTAGCTGTAGCCCGCGCCGTCGAAGTTGCCGACCGCGGCGTTCGAGTCGTCCGTCACGCCGACTGTGTCGAACGCGTGGGACAGGTCGGCGAACGCGACGTTCACGGTCGCCGATCCGGTGGCCGGATGCGCGTCGGGACCTGCGTACGTCGTGCTCGCCGCCAGTGTCGCGGCCCCGCCCTTCGCGCCGGCCGGAACCGTGACCTGCCACGTCGTCGACACCGACTTCCCCGGGTCCACGACCGCGAATCGGGCCGGCGTAGTGGCCGATGCGGTCCACCCGGACGGCACGGTCAAGCTGGTGACCGCGGTGCGCACCGGCACGGTCGCACCGTTGGTGAAGGTCGACCCGACGCTGACGCTGCTGCCCGGGACGAGCACCGACGGTGCCGACACGGTCGTGATCTCCGGTCCGGTCGTGCGGGTCACCGCGAACGTGCCGGACAACGGCAATGACCGTGACGAGTCACCGACGCGCACTCCGTAGGTGCCGGCGCCGAGAACCCAGCCGTGCGCACCGCTGTTCCAATAGGACGCGTCCTGCGAGGTGAGCGTGAAATGCACCCGCGTGCTCTGACCGGGCTGCAGGAACACCTTCTGGAACCCGCGCAGCTGGCTCGGCGGCTCGCCGGTCGTTGCGGGATCGTCGAGGTAGAGCTGGGCCACGTCGGCGCCGGCGCGTGTGCCGGTGTTGGTGACCTGTGCGGTCACCTGCTCACGTCCGTGCTGGCCCAGCTTCGGTGCCGAGATGTGCAGACCGCTGAACCTGAACGAGGTGTAGGACAGCCCGTAGCCGAACGGGAACAGGGGCGTCAGATTCTGGGCGTCGTACCAGCGGTAGCCGACGCCGGTTCCCTCCGAGTACTGCACCTGACCGTTCACTCCCGTCCACTGGGCCGGGGTCGAAGCCGGCACCTGGCTCAGGGAGGTCGGGAAGGTGACCGGTAGCTTGCCGGACGGGTTGACGTCGCCGTAGAGCAGTCGGGCGATCGCGTTGCCCGATTCCTGGCCCGGGTACCACGCCTCGAAGACACCGGCGACCTTGTCGAGCCAGGGCATCGTGACGGCCGACCCGGTATTCAGGACGACGATCGTCTTCGGGTTGGCCGCGGCCACGGCGGCGATCAGTTCGTTCTGGTTGCCGGGCAGGTCGATGTTGGCCAGGTCGCTGCCCTCGGACTCGAAGTCGTTGGCGTAGACGATCGCGACGTCGGCCTTGGCTGCGGCCGCCGCGGCTTGGCTGATGAGGTCGTTGTTGGGCTGCAGCCAGCCGAGGTTCACGACGGCGTCGCCGCCGCCCTGGTAGTAGTCGATTTCCACCTGTACCGACTGTCCCGCAGTGAGTGGCACCTGCGCGGTCTGGGTGTTCGCTGCTTGGTCTCGCCAGTTGTCGATGACCTGGGTGCCGTTGATGAACAGGCGGCTGCCGTCGTCGCTCGTCAGACCGAACGTGTACGTGCCGGTCGTCGGCGGCGTCAGGGTTCCCGTCCACTTCGTGGAGAAGTTGGTGCCGGGCACGCCGGGGGCGGGAGAGGCGCCGTTCCAGTGGTAATTCACCTGCGGGTCGGTCTGGGTCGCCGCCGGCGTACCGGACAGCGTGGTGTTCGTGAAGTACTGGCCCTGCAACCCGTGGCCCGTGCCCGTCGGCGGTGTCAGGTAGCTGCTGTCGATCGTCGGGTATCCGCTGCTGCCGAGGTTGCCCTGCGAATAGGTCACGCTCGTGCCCGACCCGGCCCGGGCCTTGATGCCGTCGTACGGCGTGACGGTTCCGGTTCCGTCGACGACGGCGCTGCCGCCGCCGTGGCTCATCGTGTCCGGCCCGGCGCCGTCGCCGATCACCGCGATCGAGTGGGTGCTGCCGGTGTTCAGGGGCAGCACGTGGTTGCTGTTCTTCAGCAGTACGGCGCCGCTTTCGGCCGCGGTGCGCGCGGTGGCGACGTGAGCCGGTGTGGCGGCCACGGCGCTCGGCGTGTCCGGTGACGGGTGGTCGAACAGCCCGAACCGGAACTCCTCGCGCATGATGCGGGTGACCATGTCGTCGAGACGGCTCTGCGCGACCTGGCCGCTTTGAACGGCCTGCTTGAGCGCGGTTCCGAAGTAGCTTCCGTCGGGCATCTGCATGTCCATGCCGGCATTGGCCGAGGCCGCGGTGCTGTGGGTCCCGCCCCAGTCGGAGGTGATGAATCCGTCGAAGCCGAACTCGGTCTTCAGGATGTTGTCGAGGTAGGCGTTTTCGCAGGCGAAACTGCCGTTGATCGCCGAGTACGAGCACATCGCGGACGAGGGGTGCGACTGCGTGATGATCGCGCCGAACGCAGCAGTGTAGATCTCGTGCACCGTGCGGTCGTCGACGATCGCGTTGTCGGCAGCGGTGTTGCGGTTGGTCTCCTGGTTGTAGACGGCGAAGTGCTTCACCTGCGCCATGACACCCTGCGACTGGATGCCGTTGATGTCGGCCGCGCCGATCTGTCCGGTGAGATAGGGATCCTCGCTGTAGGACTCGAAGGCCCGCCCCCAGCGCGGGTCGCGCACGATGTTCACCGTCGGTCCCAGATCGACGTCGACGCCCTTGGTCTTGTCCTCCGCGCCGATCACTTTGCCGTAGGACTTGGCCAACGTGGTGTCGAAGGAGGCGGCCACTGTCGCGGCCGACGGCAGTTGCGTCGTGTCGTTCATCCGGACGCCGACCGGTCCGTCCTGGAGCTTCAGGGCCGGGATGCACAGGCGCGAGTCACCCGGGATGTAACCGGTGTACGCCGAGCCGGCAGCGCCGTGCACCATCGTGATCTTTTCGTCGAGCGTCATCCGGGTGAGCACCTGCTTGACGCGGGTGTCAACCGGGGCATGGGAGCCGACCCACGGGCACGCGGTCGACTCCGTCGAAGCCCCGGCCGGCGGGGACACGGCGGAGAGGCCGACGAGCCCGCCAGCGGCGGCGACGCCCACGACGAGCATTGCGACGCGCGATCGGAAGCGAGGAACGGTGGGGTGGATCGGCATGGGCTGCGAAGCTCCTTCGAGGGGCATCTCGGACGCCTGGGACGCATCCGGGCATACCGGACGATAGGTGGGGCGCAATTCGCCGTCAAGTCCCCCAATTCAGCAGGTTTTCTGCCGTTAGACGGCAAAATGCAGCTATCGTCCCTCCATGTCCGCTGACCTGCCGGCCCGCCGCCGGCGCACCCGCGACACGGTGCTCGCGGCCATCACCCAGCTCGGCCCGGCGACGCGGGCCGAGCTCAGCCGGCGCACCGGGCTGTCGCGCAGCGCTGTCGGCGACTGCGTGGCCGGGCTGCTCCTCGAGGGCTTGATCGCCGAGGGATGGAGCGACGAGCCGACCGCTGGCCGCGGCCGACCGGCGAGCGTGCTCAGCGTCCGCGGAGCCACCGGGGTCGTTCTGGGCATCGACCTCGGCCACGCCCACGTCACGGCCGCGCTGGCGACGACCCTCGGCGAGGTCCTGGCCGAGTGCTCCGACGAGCTCGACGTCGACCACCTCCCGGGCCAGGCGCTCGATCTCGCGGCACGCCTGGCCGAGCGGGCGTTGCGCGCCGGCGGCCACCGGCTCGACGAGGTGCGTGGCGTCGCGGCCGGTATCCCTGGTCCGCTGGCCATGCGCACGAACGTCGTCAGCGCCCCGACGATCCTCGCCGACTGGGTCGGGCTGGATCCGGCCGCCGAGCTCGGGCGCCGGCTCGGGCGGCCGGTGGTCGTGGCGAACGACGCGGACATGGGGGCGCAGGGCGAGCGGGTGTTCGGCGCGGCGCGGCGCTTCGACGATTTCCTCTACGTCAAGGCGTCGCACGGCATCGGCGCCGGCATCGTGCTCGCCGGTCAGACCTACCGCGGCTCGGCGGGCTTCGCGGGCGAGATCGGCCACACGCACATCCCCGGCGCGTCGAACTGGTGCCGGTGCGGCAGCCGCGGCTGCCTGGAAACGGTCGTGTCGATCAGCCACGTACGCCGACGGCTGGCCCACATCCTGTCGACGAGCGGGGCGACGATGTCCGAGCATCGGTTGCCGCCGCTGGGCGAGCTCGCCGACAATCCGGCCGCGGCCCGGGTGCTGACCGACGCCGGCCGCACGATCGGCCGGGTCGTGGCCGATCTGGTGAACTGCCTCAACCCGGCGGCGATCGTGCTCGGCGGCGAGCTCGGCGCCGCCGGTGAGCCGTTCGTCGGCGGGGTTCGCGAATCGATCGATCGCTACGCGCAACCGGCGAGCGCACTCACAGCGCAGGTGGTCGCGGGTCAACTGGGGTCACGGGCCGAACTGCTCGGCACCATCGCGATCGCGTCACGCGCCCCCACCTCGGTCGTGGGCGGGCACACGTAACGCCAGCACCGCAGGCGAAACCGCGCGAGATCCGTCTCGCCATGTGTGGCCGGCACGCAGTCCGCGAGCGCGTGTCAGCCGAGCAGCTTGATCATTGGGCGCCAGAGGCCGAGTCGCGCACCGTCGGCTGTGGTCGAGCAGGTTGTCGGGTCGGCTCGCTTCGCGGGTGAGTTGAGTCAGTTGGCCGGCTTGCCTGCGAGTGGTGCGAGGGACGCGGGATCTGCGCCTATATCGGCGGGAAGGGCATCGCCGTGGCGGTGAGCGACCTTCCACTCCCCGTTCTCCCGTCGGAAGATCGTGGTCGCCCGCAGGATGTACGGCTTGGGCTCGGCCCCGTTGATCGATGCCGTGGTGTGTTCCAGTGCGACGATGTAGGCGAGGTCGCCGCGCGCCTCGGCGGCGATGATCTCGTTCTCGTAGGCCAGACAGTCCGAGAACTGTGTACCGAGGACGTCGAAGATCGATCCGATCTGATCCCATCCCGTCCGTTCATCCCGGCACCGAACAACGTCAGTGGCTCAGAGCGTGACCACATCGCGATGCGCTGTCTTGCGTCGCCGTTGTGCAGCGCTGTCTCCGCCGCGGTGATCCGGGACGCCATCGCCTCGAGGAATTGCTCGGTCTCGGTCATCGGTCCGCTCCTCACGGCAAAGTTAGATACGAGATCTAATTGCAGAGATCTAGAGTATGATTCGGCGCCATGGCGGCTGTCTAGCGGCGTACCTATCGATCGACGATTCGGCGCGGGGACGCGCCGCGCCTGGTGTGCGCCGCTGCACACGACCTTTTCTCGACGAAGGGCTACCTCGCCACGTCGATCGACGACATCGCGGCCGGGGCGGG
>JAOPVG010000393.1 GCA_025966255.1 Jatrophihabitans sp. | reverse complement strand
GACTCTCGCGCTGCGTCTTGCGCGCCTCGACCCGCAGCTCCAGCTGGCGGGTGAACCGCGCCCGCGGTTTGGCGAGCAGCACGAGCGACAGCGGCACCGACAGGACAAGCGCGATGATCGGACCGAGGAAGCCGTGCACGCCGAGCAGGAAGAGAATCCCCCACAGCGCGAAGAACAGTCCGAAGCGCAGAGCGGTGTAGAGCCACATCGAGCCCATCCACCTGCCGAAGGACGGCTGCGCAGGCTGCTGTTCGGTCATAGCTAGGCCCAGATCGCCTGGGGTTCGGCGCGCCGCTGCCCGAGCGGCACCGGGGCGTCGTACTCACGGATGATCTCGTAGCGCGTGTTGCGCTCCTTGGGCTGGAAGCCGGCGTCGCGGATCAGGTTCAGGAGGTCGTCGCGGGTCAGCTTGTCGGGCGTACCGAAGCCGTCGGCGTCATGCGTGATCTTGTACTCGACGACGGAACCGTCCATATCGTCAGCACCGTAGTTCAGCGCGAGCTGCGAGGTGGACAGCCCGTGCATAACCCAGAACACCTTCACGTGCGGGAAGTTGTCGAGCATCAGCCGGCTGACGGCGAAGGTGCGCAGCACGTCGGCGGGCTGGGCCATCGGGAGGTGCGAGAGCCGGTTGTTGTCGTTGTGGAAGCGCAGCGGGATGAAGACCTGGAACCCTCCGGTCTCGTCCTGCAGCTCGCGCAGCCGCAGCACGTGATCGACGCGGTGCCGCGGCTCCTCGATGTGCCCGTACAACATCGTCGCCGGCGTCTTGAGCCCTTTCTGGTGGGCCAGCCGGTGGATGCGCGACCAGTCCTCCCAGTGGGTCTTGTGATCGACGATCTGTTTCCGCACGTCCCAGTCGAAGATCTCCGCGCCGCCCCCGGTGAGCGACTCGAGGCCGGCGTCGATGAGCTCGTCGAGGATCTCGGTGGCGGGCAGCCCGGAGATCTCCTCGAAGAAGTGGATCTCGGTGGCGGTGAAGCACTTGAGGGCGACGTCGGGCAGCGCCGCCTTCAGCTCCCGCAGCACGCGCGGGTAGTACTTCCACGGCGGAGTGGGATGCAGACCGTTGACGATGTGCAGCTCGGTGAGGCCGTCGTCCTTCATACCGAGCGCGGTCTCGACGGCTTCCTCGACGCGCATCGTGTACGCGTCCTTCTGGCCCGGCTTGCGCTGAAAGCTGCAGTACGCGCAGGACGCCGTGCAGACGTTCGTCAGATTCAGGTGGCGGTTGACGTTGAAGTAGACAGTGTCGCCGTTCTTCTCGGTCCGCACCGAGTGCGCCAGGCCGCCGAGCCAGGCGAGATCGTCGGAGTCGTAAAGGTCCTCGCCGTCCTGCCGGCTGAGCCGCTCGCGGGCGGCGATCTTCTCGGTGAGCTCGGCCTTGCGGGAGTCGGTCAGCGGCATGGATTCAGGGTACGGGGCCGCTTCGGCCGTCCGCTCGACGTCCCACTCACCTGCACCGAACACTGAGCACCATCGGCGACAATCTCGGTTGACGGCAGTAACTTATCGTCGCTAAGTTAGCGGCGTTCGCCTGGCCCGTCCCGAGGAGTCCGCCATGCTCACCCGCCTCGCCAACCTCGGTATCCGCGCTCCACGCCGCATCCTCGCGGCCGCCGGCCTCCTGTTCGTGCTCGCCGCGCTGTACGGCGGCTCGGCCGCGAGCCACCTCAGCTCGGGCGGGTTCCAGGACCCGAAGTCAGCGTCCAGCACGGTCGACGACGTCCTGCAGAAGCGCTTCCACGCCGGCCAACCGAACCTCGTCGTCGAGGTGACCTCCGCGGCTGGCGTCGACGCGGCCGCCACCCGCCGCGCCGGCGTCGAGGTGGAGCGGGCGATCGGCGCGTCCCCGTATGCCGACCAGGTGACGTCGTACTGGTCGGTGCCCGCGTCGCAGTCGAAGGGTCTGGTCAGCACCGACCGCAAGTCCGCGCTCGTGGTCGCAAGCATCGCCGGGTCGGACGCGGTCGCACCCAAACGCGCCGCCAACCTCAGCAAGCCGCTGGCCGGCACGCACGACGGTGTCACCGTCAAGGTCGGTGGCTTCGGCAACGCCTTCGACGAGGTCAACGACCAGACGAAGAAGGACCTCGCGATCGCCGAAGCGATCGCGATCCCGCTGACCGTCATCGCGCTCATCTGGGTGTTCGGCAGCCTGCTCGCCTCGCTGCTACCGCTCGTCGTCGGGCTCACCTCGATCGTCGGGACGATGGCGCTGCTGCGCGGGCTGGCGCTGGTCACCGACGTCTCGACGTACTCGTTGAACATGACGACGGCGATGGGCCTGGCCCTCGCGATCGACTACAGCCTGTTCATCGTCAGCCGGTACCGCGAGGAGATCCGGGGCGGCTCGGCGCCCGACGCCGCCGTGCGCCGCACCATGCAGACCGCCGGCCGCACCGTGCTGTTCTCGGCGCTCACGGTCGGACTCGCGCTCGCCGCGCTCATCGTGTTCCCGCAGTACTTCCTCCGCTCGTTCGCCTACGCCGGCATCGCGGTCGTCGCGCTGGCGACGGTCGCAGCGCTGACGCTGCTGCCGGCCATGCTCACCCTGATGGGTCCGCGGATCGACTCGCTCGACCTGCGGGTGTTCGTCCGCCGGGTGTTGGGCCGTCCGCCGCCAGTGGTGAAGCCGGTGGAACAGACCTTCTGGTACCGAGTCGCGAACGGCGTCATGCGCCGGGCGCTGCCCATCGGGCTGGTCGTCACGGCGTTGCTCGTTGGGCTCGGCCTGCCGTTCCTGCACGCGCAGTTCGCCTACCCCGACGATCGCGTGCTGCCGCACTCGGCCTCCGCCCATCAGGTCGGCGACGACGTCCGCAGCCGATTCGCGGCGAACGCGCAGTCGACGGTCACCGTGCTCGCCACGGACATCCGGTCGGCGCCGACGTCGATCGGCAGCTACGCCGGCGACCTGTCGCGCCTGTCGCACGTCACCTCAGTGACCTCCTCCGCCGGTGTGTACGCCCAAGGTCGCCGCGTGGCCGTGGCCGCCGGCCCGACGCAGCGCGCCGGCAACGCCACCTACCTCGACGTGAACGTGGACGTCGAGGGCCACTCGCCTGCCGGCAAGGCGCTGCTGACGAAGATCGAGGCCGTCCACGCGCCGTGGAAGGTGCTCTACGGCGGGCAGACCGCGGTCAACCGCGACAGCCTGAGCTCGATCGGATCAGCGCTGCCCTACGCGCTCGGTCTCATCGCATTGGCGACGTTCATCGTGCTGTTCCTGTTCACCGGTTCGGTGGTGCTTCCGCTCAAGGCGTTGGTGCTGAACATGCTGTCGCTGTCGGCGACGTTCGGCGCGATGGTGTGGATCTTCCAGTACGGCCACTTCGGGTCGCTGTTCAACGACCTGACGCCCACCGGTTATCTGGTGCCGACGATGCCGCCGCTGATGTTCTGCCTGTCCTTCGGGCTGTCGATGGATTATGAGGTGTTCCTGCTCTCGCGCATCCGGGAGGCCTGGTTGGAGTCCGATCGCACCCCGGAGGCCAACACCCGCGCCGTGGCATTGGGTCTGGGCCGGACGGGCCGGATCGTCACCGCCGCTGCGCTGCTGATGGCGATCGTGTTCGCGGCCATGGCCGGCTCGAAGGTGTCGTTCATGATGCTCTTCGGCACAGGGCTTACGCTCGCGGTGCTGATGGATGCAACGGTCGTGAGAGGAATTCTGGTGCCCGCCTTCATGCGGCTAGCCGGCAAGTGGAACTGGTGGGCACCGCGCCCGCTGGCCCGCCTGCACGCGAAGATCGGCCTCTCCGAAGAGCCCGCAGCTCGAGCCGTCCCCGAGCGACAGCCCGTGGCGGTCGGATGATCGCCGGCACCCGCCAGCCCGCTCGCCGGCGCCGCGCCTCGCGCGGTAGCGGCGAGCAGCTGCGCCCGGAGATCGTCAGCGCGGCCAAGCGACTGCTCGCCGAATCCGCGAACGCCGACGCCATGTCGATCCGGGCGGTGGCCGATGCCGTCGGAGTGACACCGCCGTCGATCTACCTCCACTTCGCGGACAAGAGCGAACTGCTCAGCGCCGTGGTCGTCGACGTCTTCGCCGAATTGGACGCCGCGATGCTCGCGGCCGCCGACGGCATCGACTCCCCGCTGGGCCGGCTGCGCGCGTTCGGCCTCGCCTACGTGCGGTTCGCGGTCAACCATCCGGAGCACTACCGCCTTGCGACGATGGATCCGTGCCCCAAGCCGGACGTCGCGGTGGACGAGGTGCTGGCCAGCTCGGCGTTCGCGCACTTCAACACCACTGTCCTCGACTGCATGCAGGCCGGGATCTTCGCTCAAGGCGACCCACTGCCGGTGACGCTCGAGCTGTGGGCGGCCGCGCACGGCATCGCCTCGCTGATCATCGTGAAGCCGTACCTGCCGTGGGGCGAGGTCGACGAGGCGGCCGACCGCGTCCTGTGCGCGGCGGCGCTCGGACATGCGGCCGTCGACCTGCTGGGCGGTGAACCGACCCCGGAGATCGTGACGGCCTGGCTGCAGGAGCAGCGGCGCCCGGCCGGGACGCGTTGACGAAGACCGTGCGGTGGTTGCCGCTGGTCCCCCGCGAGCTGCACACCACCGACCGACCGAGTTCCACCGCGCAGTGGACGACGCTCGGCCGCGCGCTCGAACTCGGCCGACCCTCCGACGAGCGCATCGTCACCGACGACTACGCACCGGCATTCCTGTCGGGTCCGAGTCGCGCGCTGATGGCGCCGCTGCGGGCCGCCGGCCCGGTGGTCCGCCGGGCCGAGCATTTGGAGCTCGCGAACCTCTCGACATCCGCGCTCTGCCGGCACCGCTTCATCGACGAGCACCTGCTCGAGTCACTGCCCGACGTCTCGCAGGTCCTGATCCTGGGCGCCGGCTACGACAGTCGGGCCTACCGCTTCGCGCGGGCGATCGGCAGTCGTCCGGTGTACGAGGTCGATCTCCCTCCGCTTTCGCGGCGCAAGGCGGCGATCGTCACCTCGCGGCCCGAGCTGTTCGGCTCCGCTTCAGTGCATCGCGTGGAGATCGACTTCCGCACGGAGTCGCTGCCGGATCGGCTGGCCGAGTCCGGGTTCCGCGCCGGTGTCCCGACGTTCGTGGTGTGGGAGGGCGTCAGCATGTACCTCACGCGCGACGCGGTGGTTGCCACCTTGGGTGCGCTGACCTCGGTGTGCGGGCCGGGCTCGGTGCTGGCCATGGACTGCTGGCGCCGGGTCGGTGGCCGCAGCGTCTACGACCAGCTCCGTCGTCTCGGCGAGCGCGCGATCCGGCTGATCGGCGAGCCGATCACCTTCAGCATCACGCCGGACGACGTATCCCGGCTGATCGGCGGTGCCGGCTTCGACGTGCTCGATCTCGCGACCGCAGGTGAGATGACCCGGCGGTACGCCACGGCCGGGCGGCACTGCGACGAAGGCATGTACGTGGTGGCCGGCCGGCTGCGCTGACGCTGGTCACTTGAGGCCGGGATGACGTTCACCGGGAGGTCGCCGATGCGTGCATGCACGCAGACCACTATCGGCGGGGCAAGCGCACCCGGCACCCCGGCGACGTCGTGCCGCCTACGCTCATTCGTCCGGTTCGGCGACGGGGACGCGATCCTCGAACTTGGTCGAGAGCACGACGGTCGTGCGGGTGCGGGCGATGCCGGGGGTGGCGTTCAGCGCGCGGATCGTCGCTTCGAGCCCGGCCACGTCAGCGACGCGCACCTTGACGACGAACGTCTCCTCACCCGCGACGAACCAGCAGTGCTCGACGACCGGCAGCGCGGACAGCGAGGTGGCGATGTCGTCGGTGTCCGCGCTGTCGGTAATGAAGATGCCGATGAGCGCGTTCATCGCGTAACCCAGCGACTCCGGCGCGACCGCCGCGTGATAGCCGGTGATCACGCCGTTCGCCTCGAGCTTCGCCACCCGCTCGTGCACCGCGGGAGCGCTGAGGCCGACCACGCGCGCCAGCTCGGCGTAGGTCGCGCGGGCGTTGCCACGCAACGCGTCGAGCAGCTTGCGGTCGACGGTATCCACGGTTTGACGCTACCGGGCGCCGCCCAGCGTGCCCGTCCAGCGAGTGATCAGATCGTGCGGCACATCGAGGGCGTCGAGCACCTTCGCCGCCACGAAATCGACGAGCTGCGCCACCGTCTCCGGCGCGCTGTAGAAACCCGGACTCGCCGGCAGAACTACCGCGCCGGTGTCGTGCAACGTGAGCAGGTGCTGCAAGGTGGCCCGCGTGTACGGCGTCTCCCGCGGGACGATGACGAACGGCCGGCGCTCCTTGATCGTGACGTCGGCGGCGCGCTGCAGCAGGTCCTTCGAGAGACCGATCGCGATGCCGGCGACGGCCGCCGTCGAGGCCGGCACGACGACCATCCCGTGCGTGCGGTACGAGCCGCTGGCCGGTCCGGCCGCAAGGTCACCGGCCGACCAGTAGCGCGTGTCGAGCGGGTCACGACCGAGCCACGTGGCGAGATCGTCGCGCCAGTGGCTGTCGCGGAACGCGAGCCCAGTCTCGTCGAGCAGGGTCAGCCGAGCGGCCCGCGATATGACCAGATCGACGTCGCAGCCGGCATCCAGCAATCCG